>CAISKC010000064.1 GCA_903885895.1 uncultured Legionella sp. | reverse complement strand
CCGCCCCCTCAAGACGGCGTGTCTACCAATTCCACCACTTCGGTTTCATACATTTTTTAACGCTCTAAGTACGTGATCCTGAACGCGCATGTTTGCGCGAAAGATCTCCTGCAGTTAACAAAGAGATCCTTCGCTACGCACAGAATAACGAAACTAGAAAGTTACACTATTTCTTATCTGGCAAGGGCAAAGGCATCAAATCAGGTGCTGATGTCTGCACTTCCTCTGTCGGTATTGTCATGGAAACATGATATTGTTGTGCAACCATGGCAGATAACGAAACACTTGTAGCAAAAAAGGTGAGCACTAATCCACCCGTGAGTTTAAACAGGAAGCTACCTGTACCCTGACTACCAAAAACAGTATTGGACGCGCCTGAGCCAAACGCAGCACCAATATCAGCACCTTTACCATGCTGCATCAGAACCAAGCCTACAATAGCTATCGCAATCAATATATGGATGATCAGCAATAATTGATACATTTTACAATTTCTCCAAACTGTTGTGCGTGCAACGACGCGCCGCCAACTAACCCACCATCAACATCCACCATGGCAAACAAGGCCTTAGCGTTTTCCGCATTCACGCTCCCTCCATATAGGATGGGTAGTGTTTGTGCGTCGTGTCGATCATATTGTGACAAAAACTGACGAATAAATGCATGAGCATGTTGTGTCTGCTCTGGTGTAGCGGTCTGACCGGTACCTATGGCCCAAACCGGTTCATAAGCAATCACGCAATCTTGTAAACTCGCTCTACCATCAAAAAACACGGCGGAAAGTTGACGTGATAACGTTTGTTCCATCAAACCTGCATTACGGTCTTTTTCCGTCTCGCCAACGCATAAAACGGGTATCATACCATGTTCTTTTACATGGTGGAATTTTTCTGCAACAAATTTTTCATCTTCATGAAAGATGGTTCTACGCTCTGAATGCCCCACTAATACATACTTGCAATGATAATCTGTCAGCATAGGACCACTGACCTCACCAGTATAGGGTCCCGAATCTTTAGGATATACATTCTGAGCGCCCAATCCTATATGCTTTCCAGCCAATAAAATGCTAAGTTCCGGTAAATAAATAGTAGGTGCAAATACAACCGTGTGCGCTAAGGCTTGCTTGGGGCAAGTGACCAACAACTCATGTATCAAAGCAATGATCTGTGGTAATTGACCATTCATCTTCCAATTACCCATTACAAATTTTTGTCGCATAGGCATCCATCCCTAGGTTCTACACAGTTATTTTACATCAAGCTCAGATTTCTGATAAGCAAAGTGGAGCGTGACAACCAAAAATGTTTAGCGGTACGTCAACTCATTATTACGTAAAAAGAGAAGTATTACATCAGAGATAGAAATTGGCAAAAACTTTACGCAATTTTTACGCTGAACTTAACCGAAAACTAGCAGAGTTAACAAATAAACTGCCTTTGTTCAATTTCTTTTAACCCCTAATCCTTAATGAGACATGAATCTATTACGACACCTATCGCACTGATTTCTCGAGTTTTTTAATTATTTTCATCACAGCATAGAGGACACGCCTTCAATAAAAAATCATCAAAAACTCGAAAAATCAGCGCATGAGTCACTCAACTGCCTAATTTAGATTGATTGATAGCTTGAAGCCATTCATGAACATTATTTCGTAATAACCCACCCTCATGTTGCATTCGCTCACGAACTAATACCAACAAAGATTCACGATTTGAAAAAGCTTCAGGATGCTCTTCTGGCAAAATAGGCGCACCACAAACAACTTCTACACGGCCTGGGCGAATAAAGTTTTTTCCCAAAATCAAATGCTCGATACCAATAAGGTAAACTGGAACAATGGGATATTTTAAAGAAGCGGCAAATTGAAATACCCCTCTTTTAAAAGGTAGTAAATCTGCATTTGAAGCGCGTGTTCCGGTAGGAACTAGCAAAAGAGAACTTTGATCTTGTTTCATTTTCATGCTTACAGCTTCTAAGTCTGCCATAGCTTGTCTTGCATTTCGTCTTTCGATAAAATGCGTTCCCATAAGATGTAATATCCAGCCATATACAGGTACATTCGCAAATTCTCGTGCACTTAGACCATACGCTTCATTGGGTATAGTCGCTTTCCAAAGCGGGATGTCGTGAGCAGAAAAATGTTCTGACATGTAAATATAGCATTCATTTTTATCTATATCAGGATGAATTCTGCATCGTCTGGATATGCCAAAACAAACCAACCAGATTCGCATCCAAAATATTTGTACTTTATAGGCTATTTTTTTTCCTATTAATATTTTAATTACCGGAATAATGAGGAACATGGGCATTACCAACACAATGAACACGCTTAAACTAACATAATTTAAAAATTGAATAAGCATATTTTTTTGTAATTTACTCATCTTCTCAACCTCCTAAATTCGTAATTTTGTCGTGGTACAGATATTGGACGTTTTCTTTAGAATACTAATAAAAAACTCATTACTTTATACTTGCCCTACATACGATTTACGACGAACTCTGGCCAAAACTTTATGAGCTCTTGCAAAATCGCCATTACTAATGGCTGCACCTAAAGATAGTTCCCCAGCTAAACAAACCCCTGCAATAATTTCTGCAAATTCTGCAGAAGGATTTTCTTCACATTTTAAATTCAGTAAATCTATACAAGCTTTTTGGGTAGGCAAGTTTGTTCCACCACCTACGGTTCCAACAATAATATTAGGCATTGTGACAGAAGCGTATATATGATCTGCATCATAAGCAGTTATTTTACTCATCCCTGTCGCAGCTTCAGCCACACACGCCACATCTTGGCCACATGCAATAAAGATGGCTGCTAATGCATTAGCAAAATGCAAATGCGGATTTAAATTAAAGTTTAAGGCATTCGCTTCTTGTAGAATTTTTGCATGTTCTAAAAAAACTTTGGCATTTGTTCCCATATGTTTTTCAAACACACCAAAGGGAATACAGACTTCTGCGGATATTTTATAACCCCGAACTCCAAGCATAGATCTAAAACTCATTTTCTTATCACCAGAAGCGTTGGCCTCCACCAGACTTGATCGAGGTTTTATAGGACAATAAGTCAGAATATATTCGTAGGCTGCTTCAGTTGCCAAGGTAACCATATTTTGGCCTGCCGCTTGGCTAGTGCTGTAATGAAACACTAATACCACTAAATTACTATCCAAATGATGCTCGATATCTCGTAATTTACCAAAACGCGTAGTCTGTTCGGCTACTTCCTTCAAATCAGAAAAACATTCACCAATCCAAACACAAAATTGAGCTGCTTGGATAAGGTTATCAAATACAAAGCAAGGCGCCCTTTGGACTGCATTATTCAAAACTAGTGAGACACATCCACCCGATGCACGCATCACTTTTAATCCTCGATTATATGAGGCAACTAAAGCGGCTTCTGTAGTAGCCAATGGAATATAATAATCTCCTTTAGCATGACTGCCTTTGATAGACAATGGACCAGCCAATCCCAATGGCATTGTGATAGTGCCAATATAATTTTCAATATTAGCTGTGTAAGCATTGAAATCATCACGCGCCATTTTTGAAAGTAGTCGATTTTTAACCGCATCAGTAACTCTAGCTTGATTAAGACGCTCCTCAGCCTGTTCTATAGAATCTTTACGTCTTAAATTAAGCTCTGGAAGCTCAATGATACTTTTTTCTTGAGCTTCACGGCGTTGTAAATTTTCGGCTATAAACTGGGATAGATTAGATTTACTCACGTGAGATTTCCTTAGTTTTTCTTAAACGATACACAACAAATGCACCAACATTTGCCATGAAAACAGCTGGGGTACATTGCATTAAAAAAACAAAAAATTTATTGTACCAAAGAGGGATATAGACCCGAGGAGATTTTTTTAGAGCAATATAAATCCTCTCAGCAATCACCTCAGCTGGGGCAGAAAAACGCTTGATGTCAACTTGCAATCCAATCCGTTTTCGGAATTTTGTCTGAGTAGTAGAACCTGGGCATATGCAGCTAACATGAATACCGTAGCGCTTCAAATCAAAGCTCAATCCTAATGAGAAAGATTTTACGAAGGCTTTGCTGGCTGCGTAAAGTACTTGTCCTGGAATTGACGCATATGCATACACAGAAGCAATATTTACAATAGACCCCTGTTTTTTCAGCAGCATCATTGGAACAATTCTGTTCGTAAGTAGCACTAAGCTTTGAATATTGACCGCTAACAACATGCGTGCTTCTTCTTCTGGAAGATGAGCAAAGTTTGAATGCGAACCTAGTCCTGCGTTATTGATGAGAACTGCAATATTGAGATGCTTGGATTCGATGAAAGTGATTATCTTGTCTACCGCATCACTGGCCGAAAAATCTTGAACAATGCTAAAAACGATCACGCCCGCCGCCTCCGCAAGGGCTACTGTTTCTTGTAAAGCGCTGGCATCGCGCCCAGTTAATAGTAAATTGTGCCCCGCCTTGGCATAAACAGCAGCAAGTGCTTTACCCAGACCATTTGACGCCCCCGTGATCAACACTACCGATTGAGAGTTATTACTATCCATTTATGCCCTCAACCAATCTTATTTCTGAATTTTTTGGGTTTAAATTATATTGCGGATCAATAACAGACTTTATGCCTTTAAGCCAAGTCAATCCAGATTCGCTCAACATCTCAGACAACCATTTGGCGTGTTCAAACCCAATGCTGTGATGATGTGATACACTCCCTTTATTAGCAACAATCGCATTAGTAATCGCCGTTTTCACCACATCGTATTGCTGCTGTTCTTGACCTTTTTCAGGCATAAAAGCAAAAGTATAATATAAACATGTACCACTTTGATAATGATGAGCTAAATGGCAACCAAAGTAACCAGGCTTTTTTAGTTTCTCTAAATTTTTACCAGGAATACAACCGGCCATCGCCGCATATCCAGCTTCTTTTACTTTTAAATACAAGGTTGCAACATCTTTCCAAAGCACAGCGGTTTCAGCGACATCTACCACGCAACCTAAATCCATAATGACATCCCTTAAATAGGGATATTCATATTTACGTTGATACCAATCATTACCAGGCTTTGCTCCTAAGTACACGCCTCCTTGCTTTCTACAAGCAGCGAGCACTTGCTTACGTTGCAATTTAATTTGCTCAGCAGTGCCTGAAAATGCCAAAACTCCCACGCAACATTGGGAAAAATCTATTTTTTTAACGAACCCAATGATGCGTTTCATTACCTTATCTATCATCGTTTGAAACAAAGATTTTTTAGATTTGAAATGAAAGCTTAATTGCGTTTCATCGACATCTAACAAACGCATCATATGAGGTAATGTTTGATGCACAACACAATCTTGAATGGCTGCAATACCTGCCGAAAAATGAGGAAATAAAACAGCGCCAAATGCTTGTGTCGCAGGGACAGGATGTACTTTCATGACTGCTTGAGTAATGATACCGAAGCGCCCTTCTGAACCTAAAATCAACTGATTTAAATCAGGTCCGACAGAAGCATGAGGATAAGGGTTTAATGTGATAAGCCCTTGAGGTGTTGCACAATTAATTGCTAAAGTCATATCGGCAATTGAACCATATTGATCGGACTGCATACCCACCGATCGTGTCGCGAGCCAACCACCTAACGTTGAAAACTCAAACGAATCCGGGAAATGACCCAAGGTAAATCCTTTGGCATTGAGCTGCTCTTCAATCTCAGGACCGAAAGCACCGGCCTGAATTACTGCCGTATGTGATATGGCATCTATTTCAAGTACCTGGTTCATTCGACTCATATCGACCGACACAATCATTCTTACTTCTTCCTGAGGAGATTCTAGCGCACCGACTATATTAGTACCACCTCCAAAAGGAATTAAACAAACATTATGTGCTATAGCGGCATTGATCAGCAGGGAAACTTCATTTTGACTATTTGGAAATATCACCCAATCAGGAATCCGGACAAGTTGGCCTTGTCGGATACGTGCTAAATCACGATAGCTTTTGCCATAGGCATGAATAAGTCGCGCTTGTTTGTCTTGCCGTAATTGTTCTGCTAAAAAACACTTTTGTATCCATTGCGCAAAGTCATGATTTTCAATTACAGGCGGCAAAACAATATCATCTAACGAAATAACTGCCTGTTTTTGAGTGGTGTCGCAGCCTAACAACTGCTCAACATAAGGCAAAAATTTGGGCATATTAGAAAGATTAGCTTCTTTTTCTTCTGCACCCCAACCCCACCATTTCATATTTCGTGTCATTGATATAGTATTCATCTATGAACAAGGAATTCAGGTTAGCATTATGGGCAGCGTACTACAACGAGGTTTTGAAAAATTTTGTTGGCTTGTATTACACAAATACTGCAAATTACACACTAACCACCCTCAGCTTCCCAATGGTCCATTTATTGTTTGTGCTAATCATTGTAGTCACATAGATACACCTGCACTCATGTTGGCTTTGAACCGACCCTTCAAAGATTTTAATATGTTAGCAGCCAAAGATCATTTCCAACCCAACCCCAACAAATGAAGTTTTTCGCAGTATCTCATGAACTTAATTCTGGTTGATCGAGAGGCAAAACCAGCCGAACTCAAACGATTAATTAAAGAATGCGAACAAGCCAAAGCGCAAAACAAAATTCTAATTATTTATCCAGAAGGAACGCGCTCTCAAAGTGGTCAATTACATCCTTTTAAATCGGGCACAGTGTATCTAGCCTATAAGCTCAATTTGCCTATTATTCCTGCAGCCATTATTGGAAGCGGAAAAGCATTGCCTAGAAACCGTTGGTTTGTTCGACCAACTCCTATCCATATACGCTTTGATGAGGCCATTCTGCTCGAACGTATTGAGGGATTGAGCCAAAAAAAAACTTTACAAGCCTTGACAGAAAAACTTGAAGAGTCGATTAAAGAATTATTGAATAAAAAATAGAGTGCATTTTCTCATCGACTTGTTCGCTAGATCGAGCTTCAATTTTTACTCTTTATCCCAGTAACTCTCTCCCAAACTTGAGTTTTATAACAAATATAATTAAGCCACCCTGTAGTAATACAATAGTACTTATCATGCGCAATATGATGCTGAACATGATTTCTAGGGTTTAATATAAGATGCATATTTTGGAGTAATTTAACCAATTTAGGAGGATGAACCGTATGCGCCCATTTATGAATTTGGTTAGTCATAAAAACCATCAACGCAAAAATCAACATAAATAAATATAAAGAAAAATCAAATAAATTTTGTGGGTTTAGAGAGTAAAAAAAACTTGGGATTAAAATAATACAACCTCCTAAAGCGTTCAACCCATTCGTTTCAACAATATTATGTTGCGTCATCTCAACAGGTTCCAAATGATGATTATGAAAGCTAAAATAAAACCATTTATGTAACCATGGATTATCACTGATAGGATGATCGCCTAGAAAATGGACCAACCCTGAAACAAAATCAGCGCACAATACTGACAAAATATAAACAATCGGAATCACCCAAAAAAACTCATGACCAAAGGGTCGAATGGCTGCACAACGACTCATTTGCACGCCGTACATAATTATGAAAGCAAGCAACGCTAATGAGTCGAGTATCCGTTTATTTTTGCTATAGACAAGTGAGTTCATCAATGCATTCACAATTTAGATATGCTTGAATAAAATATATTAGATATTTACTATTTTATCCATCATCACTTAGATTAACAAAGCACCTTTTTTGGGAGGCATGCCACTGCGCATCAATCAAATCTAAAATAAATCTTGCTCAATCCTACTGATATCATTACGTAATGTCTCAGCATAAGTTTGTACTTGGTCGCGATCGAGACCTTCCACCATGACGCGTAACAGAGGTTCGGTACCAGAAGGACGTAAGACCACTCGACCCTCATTTTTTAACTCATCAGCCAAAGCATCTACTGCAGCACGCACGCGCGCATTATCAGCTAATTGCACTGCATGTTCTGTTTTTAAATTCACCAAAGACTGGGGTAATAATTCGATATCTTGGGTCAGCTCAGCCAAGGTTTTACCTTGTTTGATCATGATAGCTAAAACCTGCAATGCTGCGACAATCCCATCTCCTGTTGTGGTTTTATCTAAGCAAACGGTATGTCCAGAAGGCTCCCCACCAATTTTCCAATCTTTTTCTTTGAGGGTTTCTAACACATATCGATCCCCAACTTGGGTCCGTACAAATTCTACACCCATCGCACGAATAGCCTTTTCCAAACCAAAATTACTCATGAGGGTTCCCACAACCCCCCCATGCAATAGACCACGTTGTTGGCGATCTTTGGCAATAATATATAAAACCTGATCCCCGTTCACTAAGTGACCTTGCGCATCAGCTAAAACCACCCGATCTCCGTCACCATCTAAGCTAATTCCAATATCTGCTCCGAATTGCAACACCGTTTGGCGCATGACATCTGGCGCAGTAGATCCACAATCACGGTTGATATTAAAGCCGTCGGGCTTATCACAGATCGCAACCACATCTGCCCCAAGCTCTGTAAACACATTGGGTGCAATGTGATAGGTTGCGCCATTTGCACAATCAACCACAATTTTTAATCCAGATAAGCGTGTCAACGAAGGAATCGTCGATTTACAAAATTCTATATAGCGCCCTGGTGCATCATCTATCCGTGCGGCTTTGCCCAGCACAGCGGATTTTACGGTTTTGAACGGTTGTTGCATTTGTTTTTCAATAGCCAGCTCTACTGCATCAGGTAATTTTGCACCCTCCGCTGAGAAAAACTTGATCCCATTATCTTCAAATAAATTATGTGACGCAGAAATTACAATCCCAGCACTCGCGCGTAGAGTTTGCGTTAAATAAGCAATGGCCGGTGTCGGCATGGGGCCTAACAACCAAACATCCACACCCGCGGCTGATAATCCAGCTTCCAACGCGGATTCAAACATATATCCCGAAACGCGTGTATCTTTTCCAATAACCACTTTTTTGCGTGCACCGTTACCTAGTATGCAGCCTACTGCCCAGCCAAGTTTTAAAACCAACTCAGGATTCATATGAGTAGAACCTACCTCACCACGAATCCCATCTGTTCCGAAATATGAGCGTTGACTCATTCATTTACCCCAGTTAATCGCATTTCTTGCAGCATCTTAAACGCTTGCTTGGTTTCCAGTACATCATGCGTACGAATAATAGAAACACCTACCAGCATCGCATAGACTGCCAATGCTAAACCACCCGCCAAACGTCCTTCAGGTGGTTGATCCAAAACTTTTCCGACCGTAGATTTGCGCGATACGCCGAGCATGACGGGCAAATTATGTCGTTGAAATTGGGCAATTCTCCGCACCAATTGTAAATTGTGAGGCACTGTTTTACCAAAACCAAACCCCGGATCCAGGATTAACCGTGATCTATCCATCCCTGCTTCCACACAGGCAGAAATCCGTTGCACAAAAAAATCATCAATATCTGACACCACATCCTGAGAATAATGTGGCGCATCTTGCATCGTATGTGGCATACCTTGCATATGCATCAAACAAATAGCCACATCGGCATTTTTAACGCAGTGAATCGCCCCTGGTGTTTGCATCGCACAAATATCATTGATACAAGCCACACCAGCCGTTATCGCGGCCTGCATCACTTGCGGTTTGTACGTATCTACAGATATGGCAATAGGCACTGCCGCAATAATTCGCTCAATGACAGGCATTACGCGGTCTAATTCTTCTTCTGTAGAAATAGGCAAGGCGCCAGGGCAGGAAGACTCCCCACCGATATCCAGTACATCAGCCCCAGCAGCGATCAGTGCTTGCGCATGCTCATAAGCAGCATCTGGATTGCAATATTGCCCTCCATCATAAAATGAATCAGGCGTAACATTGAGTACGCCCATAATCAAAGGCACATAGCCTGGCGCTCGGCGCAACGCAGCATGATCAGCACCGCACCATTTGATAAAATCTACCCGATTCACTGTGACGCATCACTTGCTGGATGATCTTTTAATACTTTTTTACTCTTAGCTTTAGGTTTCGCAACCGCAGAGACTGGTCCTTTTTCTGTGTCAGCATGACCACTACCACCGGCGTCGCTCCAGCCTTCCGGATCGTGAGGTGCTTGTCCAGTTAAAATGACTTTAATCTGACTTGCGTCAATAGTTTCATATTTCATCAAGGCATCTGCCATCAAATGTAAAATTTTAACGTTCTTTTTCAAAATAGATACGGCATGTTGGAAATTACGATCTACAATTTTACGGACTTCCTCATCAATACTCTGCGCTGTTTGGTCCGAAAATTCCTTCGTTTGCGTCATGGTACGTCCCAAAAAGACTTCCCCTTCCTCTTGCCCAAACGTTAATGGCCCCATAGGTGACAAGCCCCATTGAGTGACCATCTTACGTGCAATGTCCGTAGCACGAGTAATATCGTTGGAAGCACCGGTTGTGACACTATCCGCTCCAAAAATCAACTCTTCAGCAACACGGCCGCCAAATAAACTAGCCAATTGGCTTTCCAATCGTCTTTTAGTATAGCTATAGCGATCTTGCTCTGGTAAAAACATCGTAACACCCAAAGCACGTCCACGTGGAATAATAGACACTTTGTACACAGGATCATGTTCGGGTACAGATAAACCAACAATGGCATGACCCGCTTCATGATAAGCAGTCAGTTTCTTTTCATCTTCACTCATCACCATAGAGCGACGCTCCGTACCCATCATAATCTTATCTTTCGCTTTATCTAATTCATTGATTGTTACTTTCCGTTTATTTGCTCGCGCTGCAAACAATGCGGCTTCATTCACCAAGTTCGCCAAATCTGCTCCGGAAAATCCTGGTGTACCCCGTGCAATCGACATCACATCAACATTCGGATCCATAGGAACTTTACCCAAATGGACTCTTAAAATTTGTTCACGGCCTCGGATATCTGGCAATGGTACGACCACTTGCCTATCAAATCGACCTGGGCGCAGTAAAGCTGGATCCAAAACATCTGGTCGGTTGGTCGCAGCAATGACAATCACACCTTCATTGCCTTCAAACCCATCCATTTCAACCAATAATTGATTGAGGGTTTGTTCGCGTTCGTCATGACCACCCCCAAGCCCAGCACCACGATGACGACCTACTGCATCGATCTCATCGATAAAGATAATACAAGGCGCTTGTTTTTTAGCTTGTTCAAACATATCACGCACGCGTGAAGCGCCGACCCCAACAAACATTTCTACAAAATCCGAACCTGAAATAGTAAAGAAAGGAACTTTTGCTTCTCCAGCCACAGCACGAGCTAAAAGTGTTTTCCCTGTACCAGGGGACCCTACTAGCAATACGCCGCGTGGAATTCGTCCACCCAAATTTTGGAATTTGCTCGGCTCACGTAAGAAGTCGACTAATTCTTTGACCTCTTCTTTGGCTTCATCCACCCCGGCTACATCAGCAAACGTTACTTTGACTTGATCTTCGCCGAGCAAGCGCGCTCTGGAGCGTCCGAACGACATCGCACCACGTCCCCCGCCGCCTTGCATTTGGCGCATAAAAAACACCCAAACACCGATAAGCAATAGCATTGGGAACCAATTAACAAACAAATGCAACAAGAAGCTTTCTTGTTGTTTTTCTTGTCCATTCACCGTGACATTGGCTTTTAACAATTGACCCAACAACGCTGGATCAGAAACCGGCATGTAGGTCACAAAACGTCGATTATTTTTAGTCACGCCGTTAATGACTTTATTGTCTTCAATCGTCACGGCGTGAACCAAGCCCTGCGACACTTCAGTCAAAAACTGAGAGTAAGATAAGCGATCCGTCATAGCATGACTTGGACCAAAATTACTGAATACCGACACGAGCACTATCGCAATAATCAGCCACAAAAATAAATTCTTCACCATATCGTTCAAAATAATAACCTCGCTCAGCGTTTGATATTTTATATTTAAAGTACTACAAAATGTAACCTTTCGCTAGTAAATAGGTTTCACGCGAACGTGATCGAGATGCTTTGGGTTTACGAATAGAGACTTGTTTAAATCGCAACCGAATTTCTTTCACCAGCATATCAAAACCCGCACCATGAAACATTTTCAGCACCAGCGCACCACCTGGTTTTAGCATTTGATAGGCAAAATCCACTGCCAACTCAGCTAAATACATAGCACGCGGCATATCTATTTCTGTATTACCACTCATATTGGGGGCCATATCGGATAAAACAAGGTCAACCGTTCGCGCCGGTAACATTGCCTGCATTTGTTGAAAAACGCTATCTTCCGTAAAATCGCCCTGAATGCACTCTACGCCAGGCAACGCATCCATAAGTAAGCGGTCTAGCGCAATAATGCGACTCGGACTCACCCCACCCGTACAACCAATTTTCTCAGCCACATATTGTGTCCACCCACCCGGTGCCGCACCCAAATCTACCACAGTCATACCTGGTTTTAATAGATGTTCTTTCGCATCAATTTCTTGAAGTTTATAAACTGCCCGGCTACGATACCCTGCAGCTTGGGCTTGCTTGACATAGAAATCCGCAAAATGCTCTTGAAGCCAACGGGTGCTACTTTTGGAACGACGCATTGTAGATACTCAATGATAGACCGTTATACTGCTTACAGTATAAAACGCATATCATACCGGAACATGCTAAATTTTAAAAACATAGCTCTG
>CAISKC010000063.1 GCA_903885895.1 uncultured Legionella sp. | reverse complement strand
ATACAACCGCAGTCTGAAGAATCATATCAAGTTGGAAAACTACTACAGCACCGAAGAGTTGGAGCGAGCGGTAGAAAAGTTTGTTGAGCATTATAACCATCATCGCTATCATGAGTCGATCAACAACCTTACACCGGCTCAGGTATATTACAACAAAGCGGCTGGTGCTTTAGAAAAAAGGAACCGCTGTAAGATCAAAACCATGAAGCGAAGAAAGCAACTGAATCTACAGTCAAAAGTAAAAAGGGAATAATCTATTTTTATCATGCTCGTTGAAGCGGAAGTAGGAAATGCAGGAGTGCAACCTACCAGGAATATATGAGCCAACGGAAATGAAAAGAGGTTCTGAGCCAATCAGAACCTCTTCCAAAAAACCTTTCATTTTTGTTGTTATGCCTTTTAAAACTCAATTTATTAACTTTGAAAATCACCACATTAAATTTGAAGCCCTTTAGTCCACTTTAGTCTGACAACGTACACACAGGAATTTTATTTTGGACTGCAATAAGATAGAAAAAAATCCGATAAAAAAAATAGAATGAGGTATATTTTTGATAAATCCATAAATCACTTCATCCGCAAATAGACTGCGGATGCATGAGGTATGTTTGCTAATTCATAAAATTATTACGCATGAATAATATTGAGCTATTACATAAATATGGTAAGCATTTTAAACGCTCAAATTTTGGTGAGCTTTATAAAATTATCGAAGGTATTCAACTGGGTATTATAAAGAGTAAGGTAGAAAATGAAAAAGAGATACCCCTTCAAAATCAGCTCATAGAACAGTTGCTTAAATACAAGGGAATTTTGAAAAATGATCCGGTTAATGGCATTCACGAAAAACAGGTGGTTCAGCTTCTTGAAACAATGGGTTTTCGCGCAGTTAAAGCAATGGGGCTGAAAAGCGCTGAGGAAACTGGCAACTATATTTCATGGGTCACATTTACAGATAGTAAGGGCAAGCAATCTTTCGGTTTTTATATCGCCTATAATGATGTCCCTTTTATTCCGTTTGTACCCGAAAAAATTATACAACGTGAACAGACCGGCAAACCTTATAACAGCAAACACGTTTTCATTCACCCGGTTGAACTTAAAGAGTTGGTCGTAAATCGAAAATTTGAGGTGCTGATGTATGCCGCAATTTATTTTATCGCAATTTCAAAAGATGGGCGCATTGCAAGAATAAATGGAACGGATAGAGAGAAATCACAAGCACTTGAAATTGCTCATCACATTCTTTCATACAAAGGTCTTACTGATGAATTGCCGGTAGTTATGCCAAGCCAGCTTTCTTTGAATTTATTTATAAAAGCAGCTCTGCTTTATCTGCCTGATAAGGATACAAAAGACCATTCGACCTCTGGGGTTAGGAAAATAAAAATTGGTAACAGATATGCAGATCATGCCGCTTTATTTTACTGCTTAACAAACTCTCAAGAAAATTCCGAAAACAAAACCCACCTATGATGGAGCCCAGAACTTATAACGCATCTCGCTTGGCCGAAGGCAACAGGTTATTTCCTCCTTCAATTACCATTGGCGAGGATGGTATCACCATTAAATTTCCTTTCATACTGAGCGGAAAAGAGATAACAATATTATATAACAAGGTATCAGCCGTTAAATTCACAACTCCGATAATCGGATTTAGCGATTTAATAATTGACACCACATGGAGGGATAGCTTCCGAATTCATGGATACACAGCCACTGAAGCGAAGGTTATAAAAAGCGAGATTTTAAAAAGAATTGCCCTTGAGGTAATTGTCTAGATTGCGTTTAATAGATCTTGACAAATTCTTAATAATTATCTAAACATTTCAGTATTTAACTAAATAAAAATCGAAAAATGAACGGCAAAACACTCTATCATTTGGTTTATAGCGTTGTAAAGGACTCTTTAGCAAAGAATCAGCCTAAACCTGGCCTTGAGAAAATGTTTCAATGGGCAAAAAAAGTCCCTCCACCTGGATTAACGAGTGCAAAATTAGCCGAAGCTTTATGTGTAAGTGTGTTGCGATCGGGAGAAATTGGATTGGAATGTTTTTTTCAAGAGATGGTATCGATTGATAAATTGCGACAAATTTTAAATCCGATATATGTATTTACTAATGCTGACGAAGTACAACTCAGTAAAATTCCTGCAAAGGACTCGAAGGTTTTTTTGGGGCATATTGTCAGAAGCTTCCTTGTCATAAGTGCAACCTATGATGAAAATTATGAGGAGTTGTTAAATCTTTAATATATAAGTCATTCTTAATCAGTTTTTGGGACTGTTCAAAGGCACTTCTAACAAACAATTGTATGCAACATAATAACCGTTAACACGTGTTCATTCACCGGCTGAACTAAAAAAGCTGATTAAAATACAGTAAAGTTACTCTCAAAGCACTAAACCGCCTGCCGCATTTGCCGCCTGAATGCAGGCAGCAAAATTTACATATTGCCGATTTCCCGGAAATGGGAAAATTTTTCTCCCTCCGTTGGCGATAATTCTTGGTCCGATGATGGGATGTGGTAACAGGTGATTTACAATATGATTATTACTTCGTATCGTAGTAAATACGATTTGGACAGGGTTCAAAAGTAAAATATCGGAAATTATATCGTGCATTGCATGCTGAATCAAACCTTGTTCATATGTTCTTCCAGATTGATAGGTGTCAATCAACAAGTATTTTCTATGATGAAGAAAATCATTTAATCTAAGAAGTTCTGTATTCCCATTTATCCCGAAGGCTCCACACAAACAATTTAATAAATTTGCATTTCCTCTAACAATATTAGCTGGATTTAAAGTTCTATAAAAATAATTATCGGGATTTGGACAATTTTCTGTTACGAAAAGAATTTTAGGGTTAATCAAATTGTTTGTGAGGATGTAATTTCCCACATAAGGTTCTACGGTTACCATGTCTATATATTTATATTATGCCCAAAGAGGTTCGAGTTCTTCAATACCTCTAAAAAACTCGGTATCTGGTACGCCATTCACGGATTTTTGTTCTAAAGCAACATCAATGATTATTTCTGAAATAGTTCCTTTACTATACTGTTTCTTTACCGTTTCGTAAGCTAACTCAGCGCATATTTTATAAATTATCTCCGGAGATAATTTGAATGCCATACCTGGTGTCCGCTCATGATTCGGGTAAAACATACAATCATATTTATGGGCAAATAGTGCTACGTCTTCTAATTGTTCTTGACTCAAAGCCATTTTCCCCCAAGTCACAGTAATTGAACAATCAGTTCCGTTGCGGTCAAGAGAAATATCTTGTGAAATTTCCCAATGAAATTCATGTGTTATAAAAATGCCTAACTCATTTGAAATGATATTTTTAATTAGATCTTCTTTCTTCAAAGCATCCATATTTTTTCTGTTTTATTGTGTAAAAATAAGATTTACCTGTTGCGCTTTTTTGTTTTTAAATTATGCTTCATAAAAGTCCTTAATGTGTTTGAGAATTTCACTTTTAATCGCTTTGACATCCATTACAGTAAACCCATGAATTCGGAAGCTATCTCTCCAGGTAGTGTCAATGATTATGTCGCTAAAACCGATTATT
>CAISKC010000062.1 GCA_903885895.1 uncultured Legionella sp. | reverse complement strand
ATGGCACTAGTTGCCCAACCCTCTACTTTTAGCCTCAGTTAAAAATGGGGAGATTACCGACTCCTCTCCTTAAGGCGGCGATACTATTTATCCCGTATTAAAATTACGCAGAGACTGTTCTGGCAGTCGTTGTTGACACTAGGAGGCAAACCAATGAAATTTCTCCAACAACCTCCGCGCTTTCTATTTTTTACTGGAAAAGGCGGCGTGGGTAAAACATCGATTGCCTGTGCCACGGCAATCCAACTTGCTGAAGCCAGCAAACGTATTTTGTTGGTTAGCACTGATCCTGCCTCCAATGTTGGTCAAGTGTTTGGGATCAGTATCGGTAATCAAATTACCGCCATCCCTGGGGTAGGAAACCTTTATACACTGGAAATCGACCCCGAGGCAGCTGCACAAGCCTATCGTGATAAGATCATGTATCCTGCACGAGATATCCTCCCTGACACAGTGGTCAAGGGAATGGAAGAGCGACTCTCCGGTGCCTGCACCACTGAAATTGCAGCTTTTGACGAATTTACCGCACTTCTAAACGACACAGCACTGACAACTGACTATGATCACATTATTTTCGATACTGCGCCAACTGGGCACACCATTCGTTTGTTACAGCTACCAGGGGCATGGAATAGTTTTCTGGAGAATGGTCAAGGCGACGCATCATGTCTCGGTCCCTTGGCTGGTCTGGAAAAACAACGTACCCAGTATAAAATGGCGGTGGAGGAGTTATCAGATCCACAGCGTACACGCTTAGTACTTGTTGCACGCGCGCAGCCTGCTTCCTTGCGTGAACTTGCCCGTACCCATGAAGATCTTGCAGCCATTGGTATGACACAACAGTTTCTAGTTATCAATGGCGTATTGCCTGCTAGTGAAGTGGCGCATGATGCGCTGGCAGCGGCTATTTATGCTCGTGAACAAGCTGCTTTAAAAGATATTCCTTTTGTGCTCAAGGAATTACCATGTGACCAAGTGGAACTTAAACCGTTTAATCTGGTGGGCTTGGAATCCCTACATCAATTATTAATTGATTCCATTCATCAATATTCCCATCAAGAAGACTGCAAAAATGGCTTCGATTATCCTCGTTTAACAACACTGATCGATGATATTGCAGCCACTGGTCATGGTCTATTGATGGTGATGGGGAAAGGTGGCGTTGGAAAAACTACATTAGCTGCTGCAGTAGCCGTTGAGCTGGCGAATCGAGGCTTACCAGTACATCTAACTACATCCGATCCATCTGGACATTTAAAAGAAACATTAATTAATACTCGGGATAATTTAACCGTAAGCAGCATTGATCCACATACAGAAACCGAACGCTATCGACAGCATGTACTAGCTACTAAAGGTTCCTTGCTCAATGATCAAGATTACGCTCTGCTGGAAGAAGATTTACGTTCACCATGTACTGAAGAAATTGCAGTGTTTCGAGCATTTTCGCGTATTATCCGAGAAGCGGGTAAAAAATTTGTGGTGATGGACACTGCGCCAACAGGTCATACATTATTATTGCTTGATGCCACTGGCTCTTATCACCGGGAAATCGAACGTCAGATGATTGGAAAGATGATCTCCTTTACCACTCCCTTGATGCAATTACAGGATCCAAAACAGACAAAAATACTGCTTGTGACCTTGGCAGAAACGACTCCTGTACTTGAGGCGGCTAGTTTGCAAGAAGATTTGCGTCGTGCTGGTATTAAACCATGGGCTTGGATTATCAATAATAGCATAGCAGCCGCCCAATCCAGCTCTCCTTTATTACGCCAAAGAGCGAAAAATGAACTGATTGAAATTGACGCTGTAGCCAACCGTTATGCTACTCGCTATGCAGTAGTTCCTTTGCTAGAAGAAGAGCCCATTGGTATAGAACGCCTGCTTGAAATGACCAAGAACTAAACACAAAACATTTGCCGGCCTGATCGCATTACCGCTATCAAATAAAATACCAGGAGGCATAGTGCGTATTTTTTAAGCTTACCATTTCTAGGGTTTCCTGAACGAGACCCATGTAGCGCACTTTGAAAAACGGCTTGATTCAGAATTAACACTTTTGGTGGTTATTCCACAAGACCCCTAAAATATCCTCGTTTTTAGCTTTGTGAAAATTTTGCGACATAACCTTTAAGATTCAACCCATGAAAAGCCGCCAATACTTGCTTAGGACTGATACTCACCATACAGGCAGGTTGGTAGGGCGTTTCACCTGTATACGTACAGCGCGTGCTCCCACAAGGCGCACAGGCAGGGCTGTTTGCGCTGATATGAACTTGTTGATAGCCGATGGTACCACAAGACTGATAATCACCAGGTCCGTACAAACACACATTAGGAATATTCAATGCTGCCGCCAAATGCGCCAATCCTGTATCCAGACTGATCGCCGCTGTAGCACGCGCTAAGACACTCGCTTTTTGCTGCAAAGTCAGCGCCGGTAAGATATGAATACGCGGATCTTGATTTTGCAAACGCAACACTCTTGCATGTTCCTCTTTGCTCCACCAAGGCATCATCACCTCATAACCTGATCTCACCAGATCTTGGATCACTTCCTGCCAAAATGACTCGGGCCAGAGCTTATTCGCTACACTGGCAATGGCTGTGATAAAAACAAATTTTTCGGGTATATAAAAATCCAATTCCGGTAAAAGCTGCGGAGAGATACCATAATCAGCCGGTGTTTGCGGCAATGGGTATTTTAAAAATGCCGCAAACATTTGCCGCAAACGTTCCGTATGGTTTTGCTGACGGTTAATATAAACCGTTTCGTTATAAGCAAACTGCGCCCCATATTCACGTACCGAGCGGCGATCCACGCCATAGCGCTTTCCTTTGGCGAACAAACTCACCACGGCACTTTTCAAATTCGATTGCGCATCGATCACCATATCATAAGATTGGCTACGTAATTGTTTTAAAAACACACCTATCTCACCCGATTTCAGCGCTTGTTTGATATTTTTTTTCCATCTGCGATAAGGCAAAGGAATGATTTTATCAATACTCGGATGCAAACAAGGAATCTCTTTAAAAGAATCTTCCACCAACCAATCAAAACGAATACCAGGTATCGCATTGCTTGCATCGGTTAAAGCCGGCAACATCTGAATGAGATCACCCATAGACGTTATCTTAATCAACAAAATCTTTTTCATGGCTCAGACAACGCTTCAGATACATCATGGTAAATCATTTTAATCCCGCGGTAAAAACTACCCTCAGCACTTAAAACGGCCAGTAAGAATCCATCCTTTCCTTCTAAAAAACCACCCTGGATAATATAACAGCGAAAAAACATCCACCCAGCACCCAAGACTGTTTTGATAAAAGAAGGGGTTTTAGATTGTTGTTTACGCATAGCAGCACTACAAGAGGAATAAGTGTTCAGTTTATGCAGTGCATGTGTAATATCCTGGATGGAATGATGTTGAATACCGGATTTTAACTGACCAATCTTTGCCTTAGCAGGCAACAAAACTGCCTCATGAACCCTATTCTCGTTATATCGCACGCCTACACGCTTAAACAGACGCACATGGTGCTTGGGAGACCAAGAATAATACAAAGATTTGCCGTAAAAATTTAACAAGATAGGAATCCGATACGCATCTGCCTGGTCTCGCTGCATCACATGACAAATGTCTTGACGTAACGCCTCGCTCACGGATTCATCCGCATCAATATTCAGTACCCAAGTACCGGTTGCATAGTCCAATGCGCGTTGCTTTTGAATCCCGTACCCAAGCCAATCCGTGCTATACACTTTATCGGTAAACTCTTTAGCAATCGCTACAGTGTCGTCCGTACTACCCGAATCCAAAACAATAATTTCATCGACCCAACGAATAGAATCTAAACAAGTACGCAAATGCAACGCTTCGTTTTTAGCAATGATGATGACGCTGAGCATAAATCAGCAACCTCTTAATAGAGCAAAGAATAAACAGCAACGGGGAATTTTAACCGATCTGGCGCTAAATCACTAGTACTCTTTCAGCCACCGCTCTTCCTATATACGAAGAACGGTGGTGGCAACAGACCCTAGTTTGTTTGCACATTTGTCGAAACATTAGCATTAGGTGGGTTAGCAGCCGTAGACTGTAGCAACAGCATCGAGTTGGTAAACAAAATGCGCTCTTCTACTTGCCTAGTCAAATACATTTGCTGATTCATTTCGGCCAATAAAATAGCAATTTCTTTTAGTGTCGTTGCGGAAGAGGCATTGTCAATTTGTTTCACCCATTGCGCGCTATCGGATACCCCAGGTGTATATAAACGCCAAGTTGCCGTGACGAACTCATTAAAGGCCTCACTGGTGATCGAGCTGCCACTCCCATCTGTCTTCGAAACAGTTTGCGGCATACGCTTTTGCATAATGGAAGATAAATTACTAAGCGGCGCAGCGATCCGTGAAGCATAAACGCGTAATTGTAGTAAATATTTCATTAAACTTTTTTGAGCAGCGTGGATATTATTCACTTCATCATCAGTTTGACCGACCGTTGATTTTTTTGCTTCACCCGACAAAGTATCATAATCTGTTTTTGACATCAGATCGACGGGAAGCACAAGTCCCGAAGCATAACGAATATAATCAAGCGCTTGTTGCTCTTGTGTCGCGTTTGGCAACCCGTCCCCTTTGGTCCCTACCGCTTTAGAATAAATCAAAGGTCCCAGCAAGGTATCACTATGTAATTGGCTTAAAAATCTTAAATTGTAATCACTTGAGGCATACACTGCGTTACCTGGAATCGAATCTTTAGCGATGTCTTTCAATACCATATACATGACTTGGCTTTGACCAAGACAGGCCGTATCGTCTGGGTCGGCGCAAGTCGAGTTATTTTGCGTTCCCAAAATATCAAGGATGGCTTGACTGACGAAATCACTCTGATAAGCCTCTTGGTCAAAACCAACAACTGCCGTCAAATCCGAATCCCCAGCATCCGAAGGACTATTGAAATGAGGGAACAAAATATTGGCCTGTTTGTTAAAAACGCTATACGCACTATTATCAGAAAATGATTTATACGCAGAGTTGACAGGTATCGCTGCAAAACAAACATTCAACAAAGGTAGACCCGCCTTCGCCAAAGAAGCGGTGTAAGTAAACAAACCGTCTACAGGAGTAGGCGCCTCTGTATTCAGATCATACCCTAAATAGGCACCTAAGCTTAACACATAGGCCGCTGTTTGATCCTCTGATGGCTTCGGTCGCGCCCCTACGGTTGCGGGATTAACGCTATATTGCGCAACGCTTGGCAGCGAGAAGAATAAACCAAGAGATAACAATACCAAATTGATTTTTTTCATTCTTCCCCCTCAAGAGCACGATGGATTAAATTTAATCTGGATTCAGAAAAAGCGCGTGACAAGAGTCGCAGACGTTCAAAAATAATATTTCTTTTTAAGAAAAATCCGGAAGGCTCATCCCCCGTCATGCTATGTTCCTCTGCATAGACGAGAATTTTAGACGCCGAACCTGGATGGACCACATCAATCGCCTGAAGTAAGCGTAATCCGCGGCTTGATTTGATATTACCCGCAAGATTCACAAACGTCGCTTCATGCCCAAGCTTACTTAAATCTACGGCTTCAATATCATCTAACTCTTTGCCAAGATGTTCCATGGCCGCTTCTAAATCAGGATTACCGTCTAATGTCCAATCTTCGACACTTTCTAAAAAAGTCACCACCCGATAGATCATCGGATCGGAATAACCAAACCAATATTCTGCCGCTGCTTTATGGCTGAGATCCGGCATAAATAATTTTCTCAACATTTATGTTTTCTTTCTACTATAATATATTATGATGAATAAATGTCTACCGGATGCAGGCAAAATATGGCAAATAAATCGGAAGCACCAACACCTACTCCCAAAAAGGGCACACGCACAAAACGCCTTGCCTTATTTTTTTTCAACCCTCGAGTTTGGTTTGGCCTGGACAATGTACGATCTGTTACTACATTTTTTTTGAGTTTCATCGAACAATTTTTGGTATTACAACCTAAAAATAAAAAAGGGGCCGAAACTTTTAAGCAAGCCGTGGCGAAATTTGATTTAGATGAAACGGCACTCAAAACAAAGTCGATGGGTTTGAAGCGCCTCAGCTATATATTAGTCGCCATGGCTGGATTTTTATTTTTATACTGCTTATATCAATTCTGCTTCGGCAGCTTCAGAAGTGCCTTAATTGCGTTCGTAGAAGTTGGCGTCGCCTTAGTTTTGGCCTTTCGATATCATTTCTGGCACTTTCAAATCGAACATCGTAAATTGGGATGTAGTATCAAAGAATGGTTTAAAGAATCTTTCACAGGTGAGCGCCCATGAAAAAAATACTAACCGTTTTACTCTGTCTTTTCTATCCTATCCTAGCGCTTGCAGACGGAACTACAGCGCTCTTCACGCCCCCAACCACAGATTATTCTGTCATTTTTCTCGGAAATATTTTTGGTATCGTCGATAACGTCCTACATGGGACGGGTAGTCAGCTCATGGGTAAAATGTTTGCCGTATTCAATAGCGGAGTCTTAGCTTTAGGCGGCATTATGGTGACCTATATTTTAATCGTCGGAACGATGAACACCTCTCAGGAAGGACAATTTTTAGGACAAAAATGGTCAGGTATTTGGATTCCAATGCGCGGCGTCATCGGGTTATCCCTGATCATGCCTAAAGCATCCGGATATTGTTTGATGCAGGTCTTTATCATGTGGATCACATTGCAAGGGATTGGTGCGGCAGATAGCGTTTGGAATGCGGCATTGGCATATCTCAACGCAGGCGGCGTATTTGTCGGCGCGCAATCAAATATCAATCCCACAACGAGCGATGCAAAAGCAGTGGAAAATATCGCAACAGGCGAATCGGCCATGCTACAAGGTCAGGTTTGTATGAGTGGTATTCAAACAGCCTTAGAAAATGCACGAGCAGCTTACTTGGACGAAGCCGATACAGGCGGTCCTTGTTACAAAAATGGAAGCGGCGCAACCATGCAGTCTTTCTGTAGTACTTCAGTCCCCGATTTTCTAGCTACTTTCAGTGCTGTACAAGCGAGCACGCTTGGTAAAACTCAGGTTCTCATGCCAAACTTTAACACTGGGACAGCTTATGATCAGCTGAATGGTATTTGCGGGACCATTAAATGGGCCGCGCTCGACATGGCTTCTGAAACTTCCGATTTGGATTATATTTCAGCGCAAGATGTAACGGCTTTAAATCAATCTCGAGCCATTGCTATCGATCAGATGTATGTGGAATTGATGCCCATCGCGATAGCGATGGTAAACAACGATCCAGAGCTCAATCCCAGCACTAATACGGATGTCAGCAAACGATATAGCACCATCGCACAAGATCAATACGGCGTCACATATTTGACCGACACAGGCGCAACCTGCTCAGGACCCTCTTCCACTTGCTCAGGATGGCGGGCGACCTCAACTGGCGCGACCTCTACGATGATCTTTAGTGGTCCAGAGTTTATCTATGCCTTGAACGACTACAACGCCATTATGACGCCAACATTGAAGGTGATGGCAGACAACGACAGTGCGGAAGTAAACAATGACGCACATGCCTTCGTTTCACATGCTAAAGAAGTTGGTTGGATCATGGCCGGATCTTTTTTCTTTGATCTCGTTAGACTAAATGGCAAGGCCGCGGGTGGACAGACCTTGATAGACACAACGTCCGGCTTAGAAGGCTCGGTTGCTTTTTCTGCTAGCACTCTAGCAGACCCGTTTAATCCCGGTTGTCAAGGAACTTATTCTCCTCTTTGCACATTCTTGTATAAAGATAGTAAGCCTGCCATGGCCGTCTCCAATCTCATCACAGGTGCAAGTGTCGCATCGGGTCTGACGCCAAACGTATCGTCATCTAGCCACGCAGCATTGGATTCAATAGGCTCGGCCTCTACTTATGGATACATTAACAATGCATCGTTGTATCAAGTTCCTGGTCAACCTGGTCTTGTTACGCCAACATTCAAGCTCAGTGTTAATATCACGCCAATGAACTACAATTTTCCACTTCCAAAGATCGGTTTTGGATGTGGTAACGTGTTCGGGTTTTGTATAGGACGCGATATCGCTTCATTTTTGTATGACCAAATATTCAAAAATTTGGTTAGCTTTTACTTAAACACCCTCACAGCAATGTTCACGCTGGTGGTTGAAACAGCCTTGATTGTCCCATTAACAGCCATTATGACCATTTTAAACAATGGCATTCAAAATCTAAACACATCGCAATACCATCCAATTATAGGTTTAGCCTATATGGGAACGTCTTTCATCAATTATATCACCGACTTATATTTTCAATTACTTGGACTGTCCCTCATTTTAAATGTCATAGGGTGGGTTATTGCGGTATTCGTTATGCCTTTTACAGGAGCCTGGATGGGGATTATGTTTTTGATCGGCTTTATGGATGCCTATTACGTACCCTTTTTACCTTATATGATTTTCTCGTTTGGTGCACTAGGATGGATGATTGCCGTCATGGAAGCCATGGTTGCTGGCCCAATTGCCGCCTTTGGGGTTATGATCCCAGAAGGTCACGATGCATTTGGTAAAGCCGAACAGGGCATGATGATTACACTGAATGTGTTTTTACGCCCCAGCATGATGATCTTAGGATTTATCGGTGGTATCTCCCTGTCTTATGTAGGCGTATACATGCTCAATTCTGGTTTCCAGGAAATAATGAGCTTTTTCTACCCTAATGGTGCTAGCTGGTCAACACAGACCGCAGATGCTTATAGCGGCTCATCAAAGCATTATAACAGCGACACACCTTATACCGATTTTGCGGCCTTGTATGCTAGTTTCTTCTGCATGCTCACTTACACAACCATTTATGTGACCATGGTAGAAAAATCCTTCTCCCTCATCCACTTATTCCCAGATAGTGCGACACGATTTATTGGTGGCCAAGCTGAGTCGCATGGAAAAGAATCCGCTCAATGGGCGGATTCTGTAAAACAACAAATCACCGAAGGTGCGAAAGACACACTCAAAGCGTCTATTGAAGTATCTGAAGGCTCTGCTCAAAAGCTGGGCTCGACAATGGGTGTACAAGCTGGCGGAGCCAAAGGCAAAATGAAATAAGGTTCACCATTCATTTTATACACCTTTCATCCGCCCTTCGGGCACCTTCTCCCTCAAAGGGAGAAGGAACAAGGTGGGTACAAACCGGGTACACTCTTTACACATTAAACCGGGCACATGGTTTACACTTTTAAAAAAATAAGGTGGAGCTATGAGCATGGTATGGCAAGAGACAAAGGTATTCGAAGAAAAATTGATGTTCAT
>CAISKC010000061.1 GCA_903885895.1 uncultured Legionella sp. | reverse complement strand
AGCATTTGCACCGATTATTTTTAGATATTAACTTTAGCCAAACACCCCAGAGCCCTTTGTTCGAAGGGGATACTTTATCTATATCTTTTGTAAATCAAATCAATCAAACTCAGAGTTTAGATAATCTGATATTTGTATGTCAGGATCACCAGATTAAACTGGCAACCATGAAGCCTAGTGAAGAGAGTTTGGTTACCAGAATTCAATTTCTTGAAAAGAATTTGCACAACAAAGTTCATAGAGAAAATTATGTTGAGAATTGTAAACTTTTGATCCAAAAAAGGCTCCACGGCAAATTTATGGGTACCGTGGATATATCTGGCTTTATGCAGAATTTCATAGACCCTCTACAGGTAAGTACCGGAACGCCTCAGGAACTCGTTACCATCTTTACTGCATTGCTGCAAATCATTGGGACTACGAAAAGTAGTGATTTACAGCAGATCATGACGAGCCTACAAAATTTCTCGAGCAGGGCAAATAGTGGCCATAATCCCGCTCAATTATTGAAAGTAACGACTTTATTGTTGCAACATATTTATCCTATCGAAAACGTTTTATCATTTTTAGCAGCACTCCAAGAAGAGTCTATTGTTAATAGGCAGGCTAAATTGTCTTATGTAGCACAGCTTTTTGATAAAATACACCAGCAACCAGCCTGTCTTGAAGAGAGAGCGGGACGGAAATTAACGAAAAAGATCACGCAACAATTAAAATCGGGATTATCTGTCATTGCAGCAATGCCATGGTCCACTGAGAAGCAAAGATCATGGGAAAGCTCCTTTCATGTAACCTCGCCTAATATTCTGCAATATCTACAATGGTTGGAAATCCTACAATCACCCACTAATTTTCCTAATGGTACGGTTATCCTACGAGTGTTCGAATTAGAGCAAGTTTTGTTTGAAGTATATGGAAGACTACACAGAACACCTAAAGCTTTCGACGCTATACTCAGTATCGCCACTTTCGATGCAACGCTGCTGGAAACAATCGTATCAAACAATTTAAACAAGATCGAAGTGATTGCAAGAATTTGCCAAAACGAGGTTTTACTAAATGCGCTCAGGCATGACAAACTCGCAGGAAATTACCAACAAATTTTTGCAGACAATATGCGCTATGTTCTGTCGCAACCCTATGATGTCTTACCCTTTTATAGTGAAGAGCAATTGGCACACCCTGCTTTGAGTACATTAGTCACATTGTTAAGACAGTATGCGGGCAATGTACAGAAGGCACTCCATCATTTTGAAAAAGATCCCTGGGGACAACGGCCGCATAAGCAAAATCGAGCTCAAAAAGAATCCATCTATCAAAACGAACATTTTGATATGAGCAAGCAAAATGACGTCATCGAGCATCTAACAAATAAATATTCCGGGCTTGAAAGATCAATGCGGCGTAATTTGTTATTAAGTTTTGCAACGTATATCAATGAAAAGGGCTATCGTTTACCTGTTTTAGCACATAAAAAACTATCGGGACACGTGAACGTACCTGCGCGAAAACTCTCGGATATAGAATTAAAAAGAGAAGTTCTAAGCATCAAGGCAACCTTGACTACGTTACGCGACACAAACCAAAATAATATTTGGCAACATAGAAAGTACCAACGCACCATCTGTAATTTGTTGGTCATTATCCGAGAATCCGTCGCTCATTTTGCCAGCATAAATGCTTACTCCACACAAATAGATGCCATCCTTTTGGCTCTATTGGCAGGAGATTATTCCTACGCAATGCAGATCAATACCGGAGAAGGAAAAGCCATCATTGCTACTGCCATTGCAATCGCCGAGCAAATTATTACAGGAAAACAAGTGGTTGTTACGACCTCTAATTTGAGTTTGGCGGTTCGAGATGGAGACCGTTACCACGCATTAATTCAATGGTTTGGGCTATCTCACGCCACAATTCCAGCCACATCAAAAGATAAAAGCAAACTAAATACGCAAATCATTCATACAACTGGCCATGATTTTGCTTTATTTCATGGGAAAGATCATGCTATTGAGAATCGTAATCGGATTTATCTCAATGATGAATATGACTACACGATGTCGCTTTTGACGCCGTCGATCAACTCACAATCTACCATCAATGATGAAGAAAATTGGTGGGTATATGAAACCATCTTAGATTATGTCGTGAACCTCAGTCCTGATGAAGCAAAAAGAAAATCAGAACGACAAGTCGATGATTTAATCCGCCGGTTAATTGAGAAATATAGCACCGACATTAAGAAAATCGAAAAAGAATGTACACTCCGACTCAATGAAGTTCGTCAAAATAAAGAAGGATTATCACCTGAAGAGCAAGATAACACACGAAACGCTATTGAAAAAGACTGCTATGCCCGTATGGATGTTTATGCAAAACGAATCAAGACACTCGAACAACCCAAGACAAAAACCACATTTGATAGGTTGATTAACTCAGCCATCATCGCTCAATTCGTTTTAAAAAAAGGTGAGTCTTACGAAGTCATTGAGCAACTCGAAGACGGTAGAATTTTTAAGAAAGTTGTGCCGACTGAAAATGGAAAGCCCGTGATTGAAGGTAATATGATGTATATGTACGGGATCCATCAATTTTTGGTGCAAAAAGAAATCCTAGAGCACGAAAAACACGGCGATGCCAATGAATTTATCAAACCTCCAGAACTCGAATCCACCACCTATTTTAATAACTATGCTACACAAGCTGGAGCTAAATCTATTGGCATAACAGGGACTGTTCCTCGACGCCAATATAAAATGCACGCAGCAATGGTACGTGGCGGTCAATCGGATGTTATTCCACCGCATAACCCTAGTCTACGAGTGGATGCGGTGCCTTTTGAACGATTCCATACTATAAAAACAGGCAGTCCGCATGTTTGCGCTTCCGAAGCTATCTTTATTGACCGGGCCATTCAAAAAATTCATGCCCATGACGGACCAGTATTGATTTATTGTCGCTATAAAAACACCTGTGAAGCAAGAAGTCATGCTTTGAGGGCTCGCTTAGAGAGTCAGGGATATACTGTACAGATGATCATTGCTGGCGTTACTGAAGATTTTACGAATGGAGATAAATTAACGGCCTCAGGTCGACTAGCTCAAAATCAAAAAACCGTGACTTTAACGGTGGGTGATGGACGAGGTATCGATATCCAAGCCAACGGTGCAGATGGTCTGTTATCGATGCCTACATTTTTACCAGAAACGCCTGAAAAGATATTCCAAATTTATGGTCGCGCTGGACGCAATGGCGCAATGGGTAAGACTGATTTATTAATTTTAGAAAGTGATCTGACGCTCTATGGCATACCATTTGAGAATATGGCTAAAGCGTTTGAATTTATAGACGCAATCAGAAGCAAAGAGTTTGATTTCGCCATTCAAAAAATTGGATTCTTGCAATATGAAATTCAAAAGCAGATCCAAGATGAGCAAAAAAGAATCGCTTTGATCGCCTTCATGGATGATTTGTATAATCAATTATTATTAAAATCCGTCGCCACTAAGATCAGAGATGAACGGAGTAATCGAGTTCTAGACTATTCTATCATTGGACGATGGGAACCCTTTGTGATGTTAAGTGATTCTGAACTGGTGACCATATATCAACAATTTTGCTCAGCTACGCAAAGCAGACTACGTGAAGAGCAATTATACACGATACAATTGGATAGGATTGCGCAATTAAGAACACAGTACGATACCCATACGGATCAAGCTGTACAACGAGAACAAGACGCTCAATGTCGCATAGATTCGGATTATGTTCGCACTCGCCTGCAAGCACACGATTCAAAACAACAACGCTCAATTGTTGGCAATACCATCGTATTTGAAGGAAAGACCATCGCAATCCCTGCTTCAGCTCACCAAGTATATCGTCAAGCTATAGAGAATCTCAGTCGTTACGACAAAATCTTATCTCTCCGCCAAAAATACCTCAGTTTTCATTTGGGTATTTATGGTGTTATCCCAAATGACGGACGCAACAATGCTTATCATGCCATTTATAATGGTGTTGGGCCTTATGAATCATATATTTTAGCTAGCAAACAAAATGAGATCAGGCGATTTTATACCTATTTAGCTTATGAAACGTTTTTAAAAGCCATAGACTTATGTCACACGGATCTTTCTTCTTCCTACAATTTGCATACTGGGAACCGGCGCAATAATGCGCAAGCTTGTTTTCGAGAAGCGCGAGGCTATGCGCGTATGGCTGGCATGGATCCCGATGTATTAAGATCGATTAATCTTCAAAGACTATTTGACGTTTACGATCTCAATAAATCTTCTCCTAGAGAACTTGCTATACAAATAGCCAATCTTAGAAAAGAGCGTAACTATTTAAACCAAAAACTTGGAGAAGTAACCAGAGGCATTCAAACTCGTGAAAAAGATATCACGGCAGAATGCCTACACGGATGGGATAATTTGTCGAGGGTTTTGCAACAGAATCTACCGCAACTGGTTGCGATGCCTCTGCATGACATTGACCCTGATTTGCTCTATTTGTTTTCCATGATGCAATTGGCTACTAGAGACGAACGCCATACCGCGCCGATCAGACAAGCCTTATCCAAATTTTCAAACCCGAATATTAAGATTTACAATGAAAAAGTCACTGAGTACCAAAACATCTTGTACCAGCAACGCGAGTGTTTGGTGTCTTTAGATCGCTTTCAGGATCTGAGCAACAAACTCAATCAATATAAACGCATGATCGATATTACGGATCTCAGTAGTAAAAATTTACTGACCTTCTTTTGTGCTGATTATGCAAACCTTCCACAAAATATTAGCAATTTATCTGAAGCCATCAGACGAGAAAACCTGCAGTTACAACGATTACAAGAAGAACAACGCTGTAATAATGAAAAAGAAAGAAGAGCGTTATATCTTAAACAAACGAAGCATCAAATAGAAAACGCGTATCGTGAACTTCGAGAAGAGATAGAGGGGCTTGCGCATCCGTCAAATAAAGCAAGACGGGCTCTGCAGCAACTATACCCTAATTTAGTCGAAGCACAAAATACCTATTTCTTAAATCTTGGGTCATTTTTCACTAGGTTAGATCCTAAACAAAGTTTTCGAGGACCAGAGTTAGCAAGGATCAATCAAGCCTATATAGACGATTGTAGGCGACTCATTCATAATCCGGCTACGCGATCCATATTGGCGCAGGATTTGACTTGGGGCCCTTATTTGTATAATTGGTTGCGAAGATTGGCTAATCTATTGATTACGGTGATTACGCTCGGGTTTGTAAATAATTTCTTCAAACTGACAGTGCCTCAAACAATAACCGTGTTGGAGCAAAGGGAAGAGAGCTTACAGCCTGTATGTTAAATGACGTATCTATCATTAGGGTCTGTTTATCATTAATTCGCGACCCACGTCCTGAGGGATCCCCCTCATAATTTTTTGATAGAAAATCGAGGTAAAGGTAGGGTGGGCAAAGCGCAGCGTGCCCACCAGTTCGAAGAAATAATTTAAAACGGTGGTTCGTTGGTGCTTATTTCTTCGAACTGGTGGGCACGTCGT
>CAISKC010000060.1 GCA_903885895.1 uncultured Legionella sp. | reverse complement strand
TATGTTGGTCAATGTAGGGTGGATTAGGCATCTTTTTGCCGTAATCCACCAAATCAAATTTCATTCTGCTTCATTTATCCCCGCTAAAATAACAGGTTGCTGCATTGAGCCCCAATTTTTTTCATAAATTCCCTTTTCAACCCAATAATTAAACGAACTATACTGCCAATCACTGGGCGCCTCTACCAACCCGTGTTTTACGGGATTATAGTGAATATAATCCATATGCTTTTGCCAATCATCTTCATCACGAATAGTATGTTCCCAAAAGCGGCGTTGCCAAACTTCTTTTTCTTTTCGGCAATTAACCAACGTGTTCATTTCCATTGAAAAGTAGCGCTTGATTAAACGCCAGCGCGTTGAAAAATCCTTGTCATTTTCAGGCAATCTCCATAAACAATGTAGATGATCAGGTAAGATCACCATCGCATTCAAAGAAAATGGATATTTTTTCTTTACTTTATTAACCGCAGCGTTAAACTGCTCTATTTTTTCAGGATTGGCAAAAATCGGGCGCCGCTGATAAGTGACTAATGTAAAGAAATAGTTTCCACCCGGTTGGTAGCATCTTCGATACTGGCTCATATTTTTTATTACACCTTTTACTTTTAGCGATTAGCAAGCAGAATGAGTTAACACATTAATATAATGGATGAAGCCAACTTTACAGCTTCTAGGAAATATTTTCCGCGTTTACAGTATCGAGTAGCAATACCACGAAATTGCTTTAATCTGCTAAAAAATCGCTCGATCAGATTACGATCTTTATAATAATGTTTATCGTATTCGCGTTGCTCTTTTCTATTTGATTTTGGTGGGATGACGGCAATTGCTTTCATTTTTGCAATTTTATCGAGCGTGTTATTGCTGTCATAAGCTTTATCTGCGATGACAAAATCGGATTTTTTGCCATCCAACAAAGTATCGGCACATACGTTGTCATGAACCTCGCCGCCTGTCAAAATGAAATCAACAGGATTTCCCAATCCATCCACTACACAATGAATTTTACTCGTCAAACCACCTCTTGAACGTCCCAACCCTTCATTATCATTTTTATTATTTTTTTTTAGCGCCTGCGGCATGTTGATGTGCTTTGACAATAGTGCCGTCCATCAACAAAAACTCCATGTCTGCCTCTTCAGATAAAATGTGAAAAATTCTGTCAAAAATCCCAGATGTTGCCCAACGAGAAAATCGGCGATGGATATTTTTCCAATGACCGTATCTCTCTGGTAAATCCCTCCATGGCGCGCCTGTTTTAAATATCCAAATAACTCCATTAATAAAAATTCTATTATCTTGCGCAGTAACACCCACATGTCCTTTTCGGCCAGGCAGCATGTGTTCTATTTTCTTAAATTGCTCATCACTCAATTCATGGCGACGCATTTGGGCTTCCGTGTCATTTTAAAATGACGCTATGATAGCGCAATGATCCAAGAAGCAAAGCAGAATGAAATTTGATTTGGTGGATTACGGCAAAAAGATGCCTAATCCACCCTACATTGACCAACATAGGCTCGATCTAATTGACGACACGCCCTAAGAACAATGCCATAACGGTGACAAGATACTAACTACTTTTTTCATAGGCCGCTAACACTTCCTTGACGCCACCCAACATCACAACCTTCCCCTTGTTCAACCACAGGGCTTTATTGCAAAACTGTCGGATAACACTT
>CAISKC010000059.1 GCA_903885895.1 uncultured Legionella sp. | reverse complement strand
TTTTCAGCAACGATTGCGCGCACACCTCCAGGTGAGAGTAATCTCAGCCATAGGACGATACAACTTGATATGTATGTTATTAGTTTCTTCATATCGGCTATTATACTACAAATAGTTGAAATCAGGAATTCGCCACACACAAGCTGATCGCAGTAATGCGGTCGGCTTACTCGACTAAGAGGACGGAGCCGTGAGGCTCCTCCTACCCGATTCGACTATATCACATCGACTTGTCACATGATGCTGCAGCATTTTCTATTTGTTTCTTTTGTGTCACCCTGTGTTTCCAGCCGTGGGGGCTTGGGTAATAAGACATTGCGATGATTACCGTGCTTGACTGCAGTGTTGTTCATGGTTTCTGCACGAGATTGATTTTCTTGTGCCTTACGTGCTGAATTCAAGTTATTCAGCGTGTTGGTAATATCGGGATGATTTGGGTTTTCTGTATACACAACACGAAATATTACCAAGGAAGCTTCATAAAACTCAATTGCTCGTTTATTATTGCCTTGGGCTTTGTGCGCAAACCCTAAATTATTTAGTGTTGCGGCAATAACAGGATGATTCGGTGTGGTTGCATAAATAAGGCGATACATCTCTAGAGACTCTTTATAAAGCTCAATTGCCCGTTTATTATTGCCTTGGTTTTGATATGAATCTCCTAATTTTCTAAGCGTCCAAGCAATATTAGACTGATTCGGCAGTGTTGAGTAAACAATGCGCTGCATCGCTAAAAGCTCTTCAAAATGCTCAATTGCTCGTAGATCATTGCCTCGAGCTTGGTGCCAGTCTCCTAGGATATTTAAGATGGTAATAATACCAATATGATTCGGTGTTGTTGCATAAACAAGACGATGCATCGCTAATGACTCTTCATAAAGCGAAATTGCTCGTGTATTATTGCCTTCAGCTTGATGCTCATTTGCTAGGCACATTAGCGTGGCGGCGATAACAGGACGATTCGGCGTTGCTGCATAAATAATACGATACATCGCCAAAGACGCTTCAAACTTCGCAATTGCCCGTGCATGATTGCCTTGGCTTTGGTACAAAAATCCTAAGGTATTCATTGTTGCGGCAATATCCGTACGATTAGGCGTTGCTGCATAAATAACACTATACATCGCCAAAGACTCTTCAAACAGCGCAATTGCCCGTGCATGATTGTCTTGGTCTTGGTATGCAGACCCTAAGTTATTCAGTGTATCAGCAATAAAAGAATGATTAGGCGTTGCTGCATAAATAACACGATACATTACTAAAGACTCTTCAAAAAGCTCAATTGCGCGTCGATTGTTGTCTAGGGCTTTATGCGCAGCTCCTAAATTGCTCAATGTGTTGGCAATTTCAAGATGATTCGGCGTTTTTGCATAAACAAGGCGTTGCATTGCTAAAGACTCATTATAAAATTCAATTGCCCGTAAATTATTACCCTGGGCTTGGTATGCAACTCCTAAGTTACCCAGTGTCATCGCAATATTTGGATGATTCGGTGTTGTTGCATAAACAAGGCGATGCATCGCTAATGACTCTTCATAAAGTTCAATTGCTCGCGAATTATTACCTTGAGCTCGGTACGCAAATCCTAAGTTATTTAATGTCGTGGCAATATTGTGATGATTCGGTGTTGTTACATACACAATGCGATGCATCTTTAAAGACTGTTCGTAAAACTCAATTGCCCGCGCAAGATTACCCTGGGCTTGATACGCAAGTCCTAAGTTATTCATTGTAACGGCAATGGTAGCATAATTCGGTTTTTTTGCCCAAGGGCTGTTTATATCTAAAGACTTTTCAAAAAACTCAATTGCTAGCGCACAATTTCCAAGGTCTTTGTACACGAGCCCCAAATCATCCAATATTCTGGCAATGTCCGGATGATTCGATGTTGCGCCATGAATGGTGTAATATGTTTTTAATGCTGTACTGAGGGTTTCTTTTGCAACATTATAACGGGATAAAAGCCTCTCGCCATTACCCACTTTGGGTAATAATTTCGCTTGCCATGGTAATAAACAATCTGCTTTCATCGTTGCAGTCCATGTGGTTGAAATACTTTGCATGTGATTTAAAAACGAACATCCGTATGTCACGCATCTTGCAACAGATGCAGTATCTGTTGCGGCTTTGATTTCACTTGGAAAAACCTCAGCAATAGCTGTCCAACTGTGATCTAAAAAACCAGACCAAAGCTCTGCTTCATGACCAAGAGTTTGAATAAAATCATCTCGAACCACCTCTTGTAGGAGACGATGAGTCCCCCATGTTTCAAACGCATCATTGATTGCAAATTTAATAAATGCTTGCTGACGCAATGCCAACAACGCTTCATCACACCGCTCTTGGTCGCTGCTAAAATAATGCGCCATCAAATCTCGGCCAACGCCATCCACATCGATAAAACTCATTACTTGCAACAATGAAATCGCATCCCCTGGTAAATTGGCTAATCCCATTTGCCAAAGAGTGGTCAACTTATTTGTGTTTATTCGAGCTTGCGACGCTAATTTTTTATCCGGGGCTTTTAAAGTAGTGAGCCCAGCGTCTTCAAGTTCTTTAAGGTATTGTTCTAATGGGCGCTGGTATAAACACACTGTCCCCATCGCAAGTTCTAACGCCAAGGGATGGTGATCAAAACATTCCGCAAGTTTTTTTGCCTGGTCTTTCTTAAACCAAGAACTGCCTGCAGCAGTCATTTGATGTTGAATATACGCGATGGATTCCTCGGGTGTAAAAGTATCCACCATAATAGGTTCTTGCCAACCGGTGGTATCACGTGACGTAATTAGCAATTGTTGAGTGGGTTTGGTAGATGTAAAATATGGCAATATCTCTTCTAATGTAGCATAACTTTCTACATTATCCCAAAGCATAAGCCAAGATTGTGCTTGAAAGCGTTGTGCAATATCTCTCAACCAATCTTCTCGTTCACGCTTATCGGTTTCAATGTATAAATCATGCGCCAAATCACGCAGACTATTTTCTATACTTAGTTTATCCATGAGCATTCGTCTAATCGAATGATACTTGCCACTTGTTTTTTGTTTATTTGTCCACTCGGTAGCCACGCTCGTCTTGCCCATACCACCTAACCCAACCAAAACCACCGGCAAAGTTGGACCTTCTACAGAAAGTCTTGTTTCAAGAACTGCCCAAAGACCTGTTCTTGGTTGAAAATAGGGTTTTGGAATATAGGTAAATCGTCGAGACTCCGCAACATCCATAACAGTTTTTTGCAATCGCGACAAATGTTCATGATGTCCGTCTAATTGGTCACTATGCTTTCTTAAACGTTGACCATGCAAATACTGGCGTTCTTTGATTTCTGGGAGTGCATCTTCTATGTCCCCAACGCGGTTTTTTGTCTCAACGATGTCTATGTGAATCTCTTTGAATGGCGTGTCCATTTTTTGTTTCTCCGATTATGATGTTAGTGCTTGGTTCAGTGTCTCTTCTACTTCTAAAGCTTCCAATATTTGATTTCTCATACTTGCATGTCTTTTTGCAGTGATAGAAAACAAAGTCTGCGGCGCTTTGAAATAGAAAACGCCTATGGTGCCATCCGCGTGCCTTTTTGTCGCATAACTGATTGCCAGTTTTTCAACAAAAGTGTCTGGTGTGTTTTCTATCTGTAAAGACACAACATCTGCGCGGTCATGAAAGCTTTTGGCAACTCTACCATAAAATTGCTGACGTTTTTCAGATTTCATGCTGATGTTTTTGAGCTCACAACGCTCCGTTGCACAAAACTGTTGTAATATAGTTAAAAACAAGCGGTCAACCACGGTTAACATGGGTGAGGCGTATAAAAAAAGTCGATGGGTATCCACTGAAATGGCGTCCGTATTTTTTGGCACACCTTCTTTCACAACAGCTGCCAACAATAGTTTGGCATCTTGTTCAGCTCTTTCTTCAATCTCTGGAATGGTAAATGCTCTCTTGATTGCAGTGGTAAGGGGTAAAAGGGCATTTGTATCTTGAACTGCGTGAAATAGCGTTCCATAAAATCCATTTTCAACAAATGAATCCATCATGTCTTTAGTAGCTGAGAGTAATTTGGTGAGACTTCCCTTTTTGACATAATGCTCTAGTGTAAAACAGTGGATAAGTCTCTGACTTAATGTTGTTGCTAATCTCGCGATATCCGCGGGCTCTGTACCCAATTGGCTAATCTGCCCCATGCGTTGTCTGGTATTTTTTTCATCCATGGATTTAAACAAATACCCAAACACCGCCTGAACCGGCGTACCCAATGGCCCAGGGGCCATGCTAGTCACAATATTCAATACCATGAGCGCCATACTTGCAGTATCTGAACGACCTAATTGCATCGTGCCTTCTGTAGCCGTCATCGCCACAATATGCATTTGCACCAATAGGTATTTGAATTTCTTAGTATATGCTTGTTCTTCTGGACTTAAACCGGGATAAGTCTCTTCAATGGAAAGGCTTGCTGTTATGGTTGCCCAACGCTCTTGCATGCGTTGTTCAAGCGTGTTGAATAATGTTCTTAGTTGGCCTAGTTTTTCTTCCATACGCTCATCAAGATTTTCAATGGCATCTGTTTGTCTGGCTACATTTCTTCTTAATAAACTCATGCCTTCGGTGATATGTCCCGCTTGAACAGCAAATTCTTCTGAGCGAGCCTCTAAATCATGAACATGCGTCTCAGTGCTTGCGACACGTTCTTTCACACCACCCAGGTCTACTTTAAATTCCCTAACATCGGCATGAATGATGGCGATTTGTTTTTCGATTAATATTTGTTTCAAGCATTGTAGTTGAATCGCATCTTGGATTTGTTGTTGTATTTGTTCATTCTGGGCCTGTACGTCTTCAATGCGCGCATCTATTTGAATGAACCGTACTTCATGTCGGCGTATTGTGGTGATGAGCTCAGGTAACCCTTCCGTCGTGGTTCTGAACTCCTCAAACTGTACTCGCATCCTATTATATTCCATATCCATCAGCGCAAACTGACTGGGAATAAAACGCTCATAATGATTTTTCATCGATTGCTGATAGACTTTTTCGTCTTGAGGAATACGAACAAACACTTTTTGATTCGTGGTGACTAATCGCATCAATGCACCTGCTGCAGGACTACCTGCCTTTATGGTCGTATTGCCAGAGACATCGATAAACTGTATTGAAGGACAAGCGCTTAATAATTTGTCAACGAAATGATCGAAAACACCCTCATCGCCCGTTAAATGCCTGTCATTACCGTTGAGACTTATTCTTTTTAATTGGGGGCAGGATAAATGGGGTGTTATCGCATCAAGATGCGTGTCAGTTATAAATGCTGTGGTTAATTTTAAGATTGTAAAGGTCGAGTGATTCATCAACACATCTTTGGTTAGTCGGCCTAATTGTTCTGGTGTGTATTTATCCCCTGATAAATCTAAAACTCGTAATTTTTTAAGATGCGTTAATCCGACAATGAGCGCATCAAATCCTATGCCGCTTGTTAGTCTTCTGCCGTCGAACTCATTTATCATGTTTCCTTTTAAATGGACTTCTTCTATGTGAGGATATTGCTCGAAAAACCATCCCAGCAGGCGACCGCCCTCCTCTTCCAAGCCCCTCTCGTTAATTGGCAAATGGAAGGTTCTTTCGCCTGTGTATGCCTCTCTGAGCCTTGTTTGGTACTCCGAGAATTGTGCGGATTTTTTTCTTTTTGATAAATCACAGAAATCTGCAATGATGTCTTCTATTTGAGTTGGCATGTTGGGTTGTTCCTTGTGGATTTAGCCTATTGATGATGTTTTGGGTATACTGGGTACGCTTGTTTGGTTTCTTTGAGCTGCACTGCCAGCTTTTGCACCGGCTGGTGTGATGCCAAATTGTTTGAGGCCTGCGACACTTGGTTTTCGGTCTTCTTGCAGCTCTTCAATAGCGTCGCTGTGTTTGGCTATGGTTCTTTTAACATAGGTGACGGTTTCTGTGGTATGGGCGCCGCTGGTTGCTAACTCTTCGACCCTTACATCTAATTCACTTGTTTTTGATTCTACGGCTTGTAAGCGTACATGGATACGTGACTCGTGAAGAACGGTCTCTTCGGGTAAGTCTTTGGTTAGGAAGCCGTCGTTGAAAATGTCGGTTATGATGGGTAAATCGATGGGCTGGGTGAGTGCTTGTAGTATTGTAGGCAATTCTGGTGATGATGCTGCAGTTCCGGCGATGAATTGAGTTTGAAATGCCTGTAATTGTGCAACAAAAGCTCGCAATACTTCCGGTGTTCCCGATAGTGTAAAGCTTTGGCCCTCTATGATGATTTGCTTTTGACTGATATCGATCATCACTCCACCGGCATGCAACCAAAGCGACATAATGAAAAAACCCTGAGTGGCTGGATTAGCGAGTAATTCTGGTAATGCTACGTAAGCTTTTGGGTGTATTCTTACTAGCGCAATATGAACAGCGCGGATTGTTTCTATGTGGCATTCTTCGGTATCAGCCGCCTTTTCCAATAATGAACGAATGGTCAATGCATCGTGCAGCATGGAGGCCATGTGTTTTAGTGCGTCAGCTGCATATCTGCTGACAAGCTGAGCGCCATCTCTCAATGCCTCACGAAGTACATTCAATGAAACTTCATCGCTGGCGCCTATTTGCCCAAGTGCTCTGACTCTAAGTGCGCGCATATACCCATTTGCCTCACGAAGTACATTCAACGAAAATTCATCACTAGCGCCTAGTTGTCCAAGTGCTTTGGCTGCGTGTACGCCGACCCACTGATGTCTATCTCTCAGTGCCACACGAAGTGCATTCAATGAAACTTCATCACTAGCGCCTGTTTGTCCAAGTGCCTTGGCTGCATCACGGCGCAAAGACTCATTACTACTACCTCTCAATGTCTCACGAAGTGCATTCAATGAAACTTCATCATTAGCGCCTAGTTGTTCAAGTGCGTTGGCTGCGGCTACGCGGACATACTCATTTTTATCGCTCAGTGCCACACGAAGTGCATTCAATGAAACTTCATCACTAGCGCCTGTTTGTCCAAGTGCCTTGGCTGCAGCGGCGC
>CAISKC010000058.1 GCA_903885895.1 uncultured Legionella sp. | reverse complement strand
GTCCATGTTTCAGTTTTGCCAAAAATGGAGAACGAACAGATGTAACCCCGCATATCCAGCTTATTTCCCTTGTAAGTTATTTTTCCGCAGTAGGTCTTTCCGCTATCCGGGTCATAAACTGTGCCACCGGTGTAAACTGCAGGATTATCGGATGAAGCGTTAAAACCGCGCAATATCACCAATCCAATTACAGGGGTATTGCGGAGTTTAGGGTCAGGATTTTCGGTGTCATTTTGAGGTTTTCCTGTGGCTTTATCTATCAGGTCTTTTAACCAGGTTATTTTACCATAAAATTTGCCATCCTTTCCCTGGTATATTTCAATCTTGCTGGACTTGTTTCCATCGAACCAGGTTTTTTCAATTTGGTTTTTTTGGGCGATTATTTTTGAAGATACACTGATGAGCAAACCCGCCATCACTATTATTTGCAGAAAACGATGTTTCATCTGAATTGGATTTGACGTCAGAGGCAACAAGGCTTAACTTGTATACCACAAAGTATAAATTGTAAAACTGGCAGGTCAATTAAGGCGTACAGATAAATCCTTTATTCTTTTCATTGACCAGCGCTGCATCAGAGGTACCTGATTCACAAATCTGTTCAGAATAATTGCTGGTGGTGTCTTTGCAAACCCAACCTAATGATGGCGAGGTGAGTGAATCGATATACTCTCTGTAATACTGTTCAGTCAGATTTTGCGATTCAATTAAAATAGTAAGCGTCGTATCATACCTGGCTTTCCGGCAAACCTCGCATTGGTTTTGGCAGGTATGGCACTTTTTGCAGGATGGTAAAAAAAATGCCAAAACCGCAACAAGTAAAAGGATAAACGCGTTCTTCATAGTGTGAGGCTAAGATAAAATAGTTTTTAGTTTGAAGCGTAAAAATTGAAATTTGCAAGAGGTATTTTATAGCACAATAGGTCAATGCACGAAATAGAACCATACTACCAATGGCGCGATTACTATGTTGCGTCTAATGACAAACTATCGCCATTTTATGGGCGTAAGAATAGTGAATTACACTTTACTCACAAGATATACAACTACTACATTCATCCTCAGTGGGATTTTTTCGGTTCATCTACCTTATACTGCAAGCTAATATACGCAGATTATGAAGCTCAATTTGTGGTCATTGAATTTATAGGTGAATGGAATGATGCCGTGCATAACGATATCATGGAGTTAAAGCGAAGTGTTATCGATCCACTCATTAAACGTGGAATTAACAAGTTTATCCTGATAGGAGAGAACGTGCTCAATTTTCATGCTTCCGATGATCTTTATTACGAGGAGTGGTATGAAGATATCAAAGATGAAGATGGGTGGATAGTGGCTCTTAATTTTCGAAAACATGTGCTGGATGAAATGAAAAGCGTGCGCAATAATTATTACATCAACATGGGTGAATTATACAGCGATTTAATGTGGCGCAAATTTAAACCGAACGACCTCGTGGAACTGGTTGAAAATCTGCTCATCAAAAGCCTCAAATGATTGTGATCCGGGCCACCCCGGGCTTCTTCCCTTTACATTATTAAGTGGCTACTTCAGTTTCTCGATCTTAAAGAACTGCTCATTCACCTTAAGTATGTATATGCCATTACTGAGCTCTTGCATATTGATTTCTACCTGGTGAATTCCGGCACTTTCCTTTTCACCATTTAAAACCGGGATTAATTTTTTTCCATCAACCGAATACACCGCTGCATCTATAGTTTGAGTAGCATCCAGTGTAAACTGTAATCTCAATGCCTCAGTAAAAGGATTGGGATATACATGTATCGATAATTGGTCAGAAACAGTGGCT
>CAISKC010000057.1 GCA_903885895.1 uncultured Legionella sp. | reverse complement strand
CTAGGATTGTGCTTTAGGCTTCGAGACGTAGCTGCGCTACTCCTCAGCCCGAACGGATCTTTATCATGTTATTTTATTCTAAAATATTACATAGATCCTGGTTTTACATATGCAATTTTCTAATTCTGTGCATTTTCGTGGGGATACATCAGCTCGCAACGACGTCTTTAAAATCGGAGTTTTGCGTAAGTCCTATTTTAGTGGCAGTGTATAACGTATCCGCAAACAAACTGGCAATTCCCCAATCCTATGTTAAGCTTAAAACATGCATATATTGTCCAGGAATTATTTCTTATGGCTACAAAAAGAAATAAGAAGTCAGATTCTAGTCCATGTATTGATGTTGAAAAGCTCACACAAGACAACCATCTTGAAACGGATTCATCACTCAACTCAGATGGGGATGGACCGCAATCATTTTTTAAATTAATCGATCGTTTTTTTCAAGCAAATTTAGGTAAATTAACCCATGGTGTCAGCCCAGCTGGAGTCAGAACCTCATTTGTCGCTTGGATATTACAATTAATGCAATCTCCTGGGCGCATGTTAGAATTATATCTGTATTACCCCATGCATTTTCAAGCATTGCTCCACAACATTCTATCGAACGCGCCGATTGCAGAAGGTAAAGACGTACGTTTCAAATCCAAAAGCTGGGAATCTTTACCATGGCGCGCTTGGGCTGAATCTTTTAACATGCTAGAAGACTGGTGGGACCTTGCAACCGGTGTTTCCGGCGTATCCGCGCAATCCCATCGTGTGGTTTCATTTTGCAGTCGTCAAATGTTAGATGCCATCTCACCCACCAATTTTGTCCTAACTAATCCAGATTTGTTCGAAGAAACGTTACGCACTAGCGGCACGAATTTGGTGCGCGGCGCAGAATTGGGCTTCGCCGATTTCTGGGAGCACATTACCAATACCCCGCCAGCTGGCACAGAAAACTTTATCCCAGGCAAACAAGTTGCCAACACACCTGGGCGCGTGGTATTTCGAAATCGTTTGATTGAATTGATTCAATATGAGCCACAAACAAAAACCGTCTATCGCGAACCTATTTTAATTTTACCAGCATGGATTATGAAATATTATATTCTGGATTTATCACCGCATAACTCCTTAGTCAGATGGTTAGTCAGTCGTGGCCATACCGTATTTATTGTGTCGTGGCTCAATCCTACCAGTAAAGATCGTAATTTAAGTATGGATGACTATTACCGATTAGGTGCTATGGCTGCCATCGATATGGTCACCTGCATTCAGCCTAAAACCAAAATCCACCTCATGGGATATTGCTTAGGCGGCACATTGTCCATCATTACGGCTGCTGCGATGGGAAACAATCGGGACAAACGTTTAAAAAGTCTGACTTTGTTGGCTGCACAGGGTGATTTTACCGAGGCCGGCGAATTATTGCTCTTCACGAACAAAACAGAATTGGCTTTTATAGAAAATATGATGTGGGAACAAGGCTATCTCGATACCAAACAAATGTCGGGTACGTTTCAAATGTTACGTTCCTACGATTTAATTTGGTCTAAAATGATTCAAGACTATATGCATGGCGAACGCCGGGGTATGTTTGATTTATTCGCTTGGAATGCAGATGCCACGCGTATGCCTTATAAAATGCATAGCGAATATTTAGAAAAACTCTTTTTAAATAATGATCTGGCAGCCGGACGCTTCAGCGTGGAAGGCAAAACCATTGCTGCTGAAAACATTACCGTGCCATCATTCGTCGTCAGTACTGAAAAAGACCACGTGGCGCCCTGGAAGTCCGTGTATAAAATCCATCTGATGTTGAATCACGATTTGACATTTGTGCTCGTCAAAGGCGGCCATAATGCCGGGATCACCAGTGAGCCAGGCAACAAGCGTAATGGGTATCGCATTCATCGGCGCAAACATACCAACTCCTATATCAGCCCAGATGCTTGGTTAAACATAGCAGAACCCTGCGAAGATTCATGGTGGCTTGCTTGGCACAAATGGTTAGTAGAAAACTCCACCCCTAAACGAATTGCAGCGCCTACTTTGAATCCAGATTTACCGAAGGCACCAGGCACTTATGTTTTTCAGAAATAATGTATCAGACTTTATGGACGTTGCTTAATTTACATTACGATTCATAATCCGTTTATTAACTGGGTTAAGTCCGTATACTGCTGTAAATTCAAGATGAGCAAGAAGTATTAGCGTCATCGT
>CAISKC010000056.1 GCA_903885895.1 uncultured Legionella sp. | reverse complement strand
GAATGTACGTGAATTAGAGGGGGCTTTGCGGCGAGTGATAGCCAATGCTCATTTTACTGGCAAGTCGATTACCATTGAGTTTGTGAGTGATGCGTTGCGCGATTTATTGGCCTTACAAGACAAACTGGTCACGATTGAAAACATTCAAAAGACAGTTGCAGAATATTACAAAGTAAAAGTTGCGGATTTACTGTCCAAACGCAGAAGTCGGTCTATTGCCCGACCTAGACAGATGGCGATGGCATTGGCCAAAGAATTGACCAACCATAGTTTGCCAGAAATTGGAGACCATTATGGTGGACGCGATCACACGACCGTTATCCATGCTTGCCGTAAAGTCAAAGACCTGATTTCAGAAGGGGGCGATTTCGCAGAAGATTATAAAAATCTAATGCGTATTTTATCGTCCTAATCCAAAATGCTCATCTGCTTCTAATTTTTTAGCATATAATTCATCTAAGAGTATTTGCTCGTTTTCCGACACTATGTTGATGATGGTGTCGCCCTCAGTGGTTTCGGCATGATACTCAATTTCTCGATATTCGTTCTTGCCTCTATTGGCTTCTGCACAAGAGTAGGGTTCCTTATTTTCTAAAGCATCGCAAGCGAAACCCCAGGCATCTTGGGGACTGAGGTCGCCATCTTGATTCAGGGCAATGAGCGTCTCTTCAAAACTTTCTGTATCGATGAGCTGTCCAATCTCCTCCTCCTCCTCCTCCTCCTCATCATCATCATCATCATCATCATCATCATCAAAGGAGGCATCGAAAATTTGTTCATGGTTTTCTTCTTCTGTATCAGCGTTGCGGGCAGTCCTTTCGTGTTCTCGAAGGGCTTTTAAAATAGGTTGAAAAGTCGAGACAGCCGAGTTGCATTCGCGCGCACATTCATTCACCCACTCTATTAATTCGGCATGGGGGATGTTTTCTACTACGGTCAACAGCGTTTGTAATGCGTCCAAATTTAATGCTGCACAAGCATCTTGAATCGTGAAGGGTAAATCCTCCTGAGCTAATGTTTCTATCAGTTTATTCTGTAGTGCGCGCAAAGAGGGATTTAAACCAGGTGGGTAATCGCGATGCGTTCGAGAAAACGCTAGCGCGGATTGATACAAAGCGGCGCATTGATCGGGATTGGTGAAATCAACCAAATCTTGACGGAATATTTCCTTCACTGCATCGATTTTATTATTGGCAAGTAAGGTTGCTAAGAGTTGTGTACCTTGCTCAGGATTTCTAAAGTAACCTTGATGACTCAGCTGTGTTATGGCACCTGGCAGACCTCGTTCTGTACATTGGGTATAAGCTGTTTTGATATAGTCTGCCCGTGAGATTTGGGGGGGTGAAAATTCGTGCCCGTTCTGTTGCGCATCCCAGTAGTTACCACTGCCAAAAGTCGAAAGGTAATTAGGCTCAGCAATAATCTTATTGATGAATTCTTCTGGAAACACCAAGTCAGTGTCCTGCGGTTCCAGCGCTCTATATTTTTCAATATATTTTGCTGCGACCATGGTTCGTGTAGAATTCATTTCAAAAAAATCCAATCTTTTTTTACCCTGACCTTGCCCCCATTCATGGGATGGGTCAATCACTTGTTCGGCCATGTGTCCTAATTGGAGAGTCTGAGTATTGTACAATATACCTATATTGGGTCGCCCTTCTTTAAACCCAGAATCCAAAATCCAATTCGGGTTCTCATAATAAACGGTATGAAAATGCCCAGATCCACCTTCTGCGCCGGTGCGGAGCATATAAACATTCGGTGGGGTTAATTTCTGAAGCTCTGTGGCTAAGATTCGATTAATAGGTTTCATGATGGGGGCGAGCTCTCTTTGTACATATTGATCGAACTTTCTTCTTTCGGCAACTATATCGGCACGTCCTAGATTGGCGATAATAAGATCAACGTCATCACCTGCCAATCGAGTTTCTCTTGCTTCAAGTGATTCTGGTTCTCCTCTTTGGTCAAATAAGCCTGTTTCTTGCTTTATTTGCTCCATAGCGCGACTGTGCGCTTCCGTTACAGCCTTGCGCTGGCCTCCAAGTCCGGGGTTAAATATAGCTTGATCTTGCCCGGGCATTTTGGTTAGTAATGGCGCTAAATCGCATTGGGCATCATTATTGGCAGCACCATATGAAAGTTCTACACCGGGATAAATGATTGCAGCGGCTTTGGTAACGGCTGTTTCGGAACAGACATTGAAGCGATTGCGCATGAAGGTCACCTATTTAATGATTATTTGTTTAGTATATATCATGGTTGTAATTTGGTCAATTTGGGTGTTTTTTTGTGTATTTTTTTG
>CAISKC010000055.1 GCA_903885895.1 uncultured Legionella sp. | reverse complement strand
CACCGAATTACGCCGCGTTGATCTCGAAATCGATTTATCTTATTCAAAAGCAAATTGCGCACCCATTGAAAGATGATTATCAAAAACGTATACAGGTTCAAGAGTATCTTCTCAGTTTGAATACGGCGATGCGCCGTTTAAATACACAATCTTCAAGTAAGAGTATTCTGTGTGAAAAATTGTTTAAAAATTTAAATCAATTATCCCGTCCAAGCTACGCGGAACCACAGTTATTGGATAATATTATTTCTAGTTTGGAAAGTTATAGTCGTCGGCGTAAATTTTTTTCGTATTTCCCATTTAGCCAAGCTTTTGGGTTGTATAATCCAGAAAATAGCACTTTGGTGACTGAGTTGTTAGGGGAGTTGAACCAGATCAAATATTCAAGCGCTGAACGAGGAGATTTGACCCAAATCGAGTCTGTTTTAAAGCATGCTAGTTTGAAATACGCAAAAATCCATAAACAAGAGGATGCTGACGCCACATTTGCATTTTGGAAAAAACGCGTTATGTTTAAAGTTGATCCTCTGAATCAACTGATTGAGAAGCATTTGAAGAAAGTGACCCAACTATCCAATCTTATTTTTTCAATTCCGAGTACACCAGATAGTTCGCTGGATTATGATCGAAAGCTTCGTTCGAGCTGAGATGGTGTTTTACGGCGAGACGGCGGCTCCATTTCCCATAATCACTTTATAAGCCATACCCGCTTGTTCCCTAACTAATTTTGGAACTAAATAGCCCGGTAACTGACGTTGTAACTCTTGATAAATACTCAGGGCTTGCTTCAAACTGAGATCAAAATGCTGTGCGCCTTGCACGGGATCAAGTAGATGTAAATAATAAGGTAAAACCCCATAATCAAATAAGCTATTACTAAGCGCGCTTAAGATGGCACTTTGATCATTGACCCCCTTTAATAAGACTGTTTGGTTCAGTAATAAGCAGCCGCCTTGTTGCATGCGCTTACAGGCCATGTGTATGGCATCATCCAATTCTTGTGGATGATTGCAATGTAAAACCACGACAACTCGAAAACGTTTGGCTGTGAGCAATTTAACAAAGTTGGGATGAATTCTCTCTGGTAATACAATAGGTACGCGAGTATGGATGCGAATTGTTTTTACATGTTCAATGGCTTCTAGTGCTGCGAGCAGCCGTTCTAATACTTGATCTGAAGCCAATAAGGGATCCCCCCCACTTAAAATCACCTCTTGGATATTGGGGTGCTGCTGGATATAGGTCATGGCTTGTTGCCACCCTTGTTGTCCAGGGTTATTGTCGGAATAGGGAAAGTGGCGTCGGAAACAAAAACGACAATTGATGGCGCAAACTCCCGTGACGGTCAATAATACCCGATTGGCATATTTATGAATGAGCCCTGGAATGGGATTAGAGTTGGCTTCTTGTAACGGGTCGGTGTGATAGTCTGCATTTAGCTGTAATTCTTGGTGCGTGGCCAATACTTGTAATAATAAAGGGTCGTTAGGATTACCCCGCTGCATTTTGGCAGCAAATCTGAGTGGGACTCGGGTTTTAAAAGAGTTTTGTGCTGTGTTTGAACCCAAATCAGGGGGTAAGTCGAGATATTTGAGTAATTCGTGGACTGATGTAAAACCACTCGCCAAAATTTTTTGCCAATGTTCGGTAGAATCTCGCATTCGTTGTACAGACTTGATAAACTGTGCGAACTTTAACTAAAACTCGCTAAGATCGCAAGCCCGGAGTAATAATGGACATCTT
>CAISKC010000054.1 GCA_903885895.1 uncultured Legionella sp. | reverse complement strand
TCCTTCAGAACGACTTGCCCACCATTTCGAAGAAATAATCACCAATGAAGCAGAGTATTAAAATATTTCTTCGAGCTGGTGGACACTCTGCGCATAGTCCACCCAACATATACATCGATTTTCTATCAAAAAATTATGAGGGGATCCCTCAGGGGCGAGGGGACGGTTAAGTGCTGTACAAAAGATGTGGGTGATGTGGGTAATGATATGGCCACGAGACGTAGGCATCTGAATTGTCAACAGACCCTAGTATTTAATTCAGTCATTTTCTCATCTAAACACTCTCATTAAATACTAAATCCGCCTCGATCTCGGAGTTTTGCGTAAGACCTAATTTCTTTAATTTGAAAAAATAAGCTAAAATCCTGCCACAGTCATACCCAGGCATGTAGTAAACCTCTATGTTATCTTTTTCTCAATATTTAAAGCTCCGGCACATTAACACCACTATCAGTGCTGAAGAGATTGCAATTTGGTTGCCGGGTTGGATTGAATCCTTACAAGAAACCATCCTGAAACTACATGAAAAAAATCTGATTTCATTACGTGTTTTTACCATTTGCACTGAAAAATTTGACGCATGGCAAGATGATCCAACCCATTACATTCTGCATTACAGTACCGTAACGCATATCGATGAAATTTATCAAAAATTAATCTTTTTTATTCGCAACGATATGAGTTTTAGTCCAAGAAAATTGAATATTCTGGGAGGATATCCCTTTGCGTCTAAAGTTTCGGGGGTTCAGCTTAAAGTAAGACTGGTCACACGAGATGAGCAAACTGGATTTGAATTTAGCCATCAGCAACGCACAACAGGCTTCGCCGGCTCCAAAGACCAACCTCGTAATTTAAAACAAAATATTAAAACTAAAATCGGTCTAACTAGCTGGATAAGCGATAGTCTCGCTCATTTTGGACACTCTATTACCGATTTACCTACGGAACATCCCCATGCCGAACTTATTTGGTGCGTTGAGCACTCTGATGAATTATTGAGCCATCTTCTTTTGGAACCAAGTTTCGCCGATCTACCTTCATTAAATGATGATTTTCCCTATGATCAACTTATTCAAACTCCAAGATTAGAAATCATCACTAGCAGCTCTTGTTGTGGGCACTGCCAGATGCTATTTGCGGGCTTAAGATGGAAGTTAGAAAGCGCAGGCATTCATTTACCCATCGTTCTGTATGCAAATACAGCTTACAATAACACAGCTGTTTATCGTGAAATGCAAGGTTCTGTCTATGTAATCACATCGACCGGCAATTTTTTTAACACCAATGTCCAATGCAATGTGCCACATTGTCACTACCCCCCGCAAGAGCAACTTCCTATAGAAGTGCGTGTCCACAAAAAACTAAGCAGCAAAGATGAGATTGACTATCTTTGTTTGCTCTACCTTGGTGGCTTGGCCTTGATGGATCTGATTGCACATGGGGTTGTTGAGAAGAAAGCTGATACGATTAATGCGCTGACTTATATTGCACCCGATACGCTTATCATTTTTGCAGCAGAGCAATTACCGCAGCTTCAAGGTGTCGCGCCAGAACTTGCTGAGGCTATACAATATTTGGCAAAAACACTTGATCAAATTGATATGCGCCTCTTAACCGCTTGGCGAGCAACCTTTAACGATCAGTTACATTGGTTGCTGATATCGCATCTTGATCCGCGATTTCGTGAGAGTGCGCTCAAAAGTATCGCAGCAACAAATATCAGCTTTCTTATCGAGAATAATGTGCATGGCGACACGGATGCACAATTATTTTACAGGCATTTTGCATTACTGTGGAGCTCAGTAAAAAATTTAACAAAGAAATACCAGCGCATGCTAAATTATTTTACTGAATCTGGGCATCAAAGAATGCCATTAGGTGTTATGGTTGGTCCACTTTCTGAAAATATGCGTACTCAAGTATTTACGGAGCTCAGTGCCCAAAACCTAAGAAAAATGAGCATATATAAACCTTTGCCTGCTGTGAATGCTACGGAAAATGCGCCAAAAAATAAGACGAAGGCGAAAATGAAGCCATGAAAATTTGGATTGACGGAGATGCTTGCCCAAAAGCCATTAAGCAAATTTTATTTCGGGCCGCGATGAAACGCAGCGTACCCTTGTGTATCGTGGCCAATCACACGTCGAACACACCGCCCTCTCTTTTTATCAAGAGAATTTTAGTAGAAGCAGGATTTGATGCCGCTGACAAATACATCGTAGCGCATCTTGAAAAAAATGACCTGGTCATCACAGCTGATACGATTTTAGCGGATCTGGTCATTGACAAAGAAGCCATTGCGCTCAATCCCAGAGGCACACTGTATTCAGCCAACAATATCAAACAAGTCGTTACTATGCGGAATTTGAACGAAGTACTCCGTGGCTCGGGATTGATTCGCGGCGGACTGAGTCAATTGAGCGCGAAAGAAGTGCAAACCTTTTCTAATCATTTAGACAAAATTATTACACAATGTAACCGCTAGAGAGTGGTGTTGGCTGCAGCAGCGGCTCTTGCTGCGGTTGGTGTGTTTTACACCAGACCAGCTGCTGAGCATAAGACGCTTGTTCCTGAAATGACGCCTGGAATAAGAGCCTAGGGTGTGTTGACAATTCAGAATTCGACGTCCCGCGGACATGCCGCGGGACGTCGGGCTTTGGAAGTTAGAGCCTAGTACTTATGGCAAAAAGTTGAGTTCCCTAAACTCATGCTTCGTGAGTTTAGGTTGTCTGTAACCCAAAGTTACCGTGCCATGAGCCTAGCATTTGCAGCAACCGGCGGCTCAATTGGTTGTAACGCGTTAACAAAATTCGGCGTGTGAACATCAAATGATGGCATATGCGAAGCAACTCCCTTAAATATTGTAGGGAAACCCATATGTCTACTGTCCATATCGACATATGCCAACACAGCTCCGAAACCTAGCATAAGAAGAAAGCCTGGCAAGTTTACGATCCCAGTCGCAAAATATGCAATACAAAGAAGTAACAAAGCCCCCCATAAAACCGGGCGAACGTAAGCATTTTCTTGTAATTTTTTGGGGAGCCCGTTCGCTTCATTTACCAAATCGCTACATAACTGATTTAAGCGTAGTTTCTCATAACTTAACAAGGTCTGGCCTGAAACATGCTTTTGCACTGCTTCTAATATATTTGCGGTATGAGAGATAGCTCGAGTGAGATGCTGAAGTTCTTGTTCATTTAACTGATTACTACCCTGATAAACAGGTGGATTAAAGATGATTTATCGAAGTTCAGTGTTAGGTTGTGTTCTATATGCACGCATTGATTGGCGTAATGATGGATTTATGCTGTCACGAAGCCAGTCAAGATGATTCAGTACAAAGTCGATCTTACGTAAAAATGCGCGCTGTTCTAATTTAAGTTTACTCTGCTCGGCAGTATAAAATAGTCTGCTTAAACAAAACCTCGACTCTGCCTGCACTTTTTTCTGTAATTTGTAAAAGTTGCCATTTTTAGAAAAAAATTTGGGGGGTGCATCATTCACTACATCGGAACGCTCATTTAACCCAAGCGCATACAGTCTATTGATCTGGGTTTGTAAGTTTTCAATCTGTGTGCGCACAATATGCCCTAATAAAAAGGACATATTGTAATAATATAAATCATTTAAAACAAGTTAAATTCTAACAAAGATTTTACGTCGATACAAAATAGTCAGAACCAATAACCAAACCAAGACGGATGTGATGGCATAATATAATGATGCATAGGGTAAACTGGCCCATCCGAACAAATCTTGAATGATCACTTGACGTAAATTACAAGTTTTAAAGTATCCGCATTTGAGATGAATCATAAGTTGAATTTTAAAAAATAAGACATGTAAAAAGTAAACCAAAATGGCATTCAAACCAAATATCTCAAAGGGCTTTGACCAACGGGTCCAATGTTTTATTTCAATCAAGCCGTAACACAGCGCATACGTGATCAATGCGATACCTCCGGTCCAGAGAGTGTAGGAGCTGGTCCACAATGCTTTATTGATAGGGAATGATAGTCCCCAGTACCAACCCAACAGCATCGCTACCATCCCCCCTACTAGCATTCCGAGACATTTTTGTTGTCGGGATTTATAGGATAACAACCAAATGCCTGTTAGATTTCCTAATAAAGTGCTCGCAATAGCTGGAACTGTACTTAACAAACCTTCTGGATCGTATACTTTTCCGTATAGATTGCTAGCAGGGAACAACCAACGATCAAGATAGGCCCCGAGGTTGCCGGCTGCGGTAAAATCCCCTACTCCGTAACCAGGCATCGGATAATAAATCATGAGCCACCAATACCCAACTAAGAGTATGACTGTTAGCATCGTCTGTAAAATAGTATTCATAAACAGATAAGCCGACGCAGCGAAAAAATAACAGAGTGCAATCCGTTGTAACACACCATATACGCGAACGGTCATCAACGTGTCACTTGTCATATGGTGCGGAAAGATATTTAACAAGAGACCTAGCACGAAAATAATCAGACTGCGCTTCACAATTTTATAAAAAATATGATTTTTTGAGGCCCCGTCTTTGCGTTGCTTAGACATGGACAACACTAAAGATATTCCAACAACCACTAAGAAAAAAGGGAACACCAGATCAGCAAGCGTACATCCGTGCCATTCTGCATGATCTAGGATTTTAAAGGGAGATAAGACAATGGTGTTTACCAATATCATGCCGGCAATTGTAATGCCACGAAACACATCTAAAGACAATAAACGCTTGGATTGAGTTAGCATACCGAGTGCCTCCATGTTTGGCTTTTCTGGGGGACAAAGCGGAGCGTGCCCACCAGAAAAGGGTCTCTCAATTTTATGCTAGCATATTGTGTTCTCATTTTTAAGCGCTATTTTTATAAAAAAGTTCCCTATTGGGTATTCTTGCCTATCGTGATCACTCATTCTTGTTCTACCGTGATCAGTGATTCTCGTTTGATCGTGATCACCTATTATCGCCTGATCGTGATCACTTTTCCCTAAAAAACAGGAATAGGTGATCACGGTGC
>CAISKC010000053.1 GCA_903885895.1 uncultured Legionella sp. | reverse complement strand
ATTAATGCTCATCAAAACCGCTCAGCGCGACAACAAGAAATAATGAAAATTGTGAAAGCTATTCACAACTTAATCGCTGCTGTTGAAAAAAGCTCAGATGAGCCAAAATGTCGGCTCAGCGTGGGAGCATAAAAACAAGGTAATACCAGGATTTAATGCTCAATATAATGAGCATATTTTAGTCTATTTCGAAACGCATTCAACCTATATAGAAGCTGCTCGACGTCAAAAACGTTTTAAAAACAGGTGCAAACAATCGATGCCTTAGGCCTATTAAGCTCGTTCTATGAAATTATGTTTCAGCTCAACTTTCTAAGCAGACCGCATTAAATCCTGAAGCTGCTCCCTCACAAAATTATTCAGGTATTAAAGTCAATATTATTCATTGTTGATTTAACTGAAGTTATCTCATCCATATCATCTCCCTTACCTTCTTTATAGATTGAAAACACTCGTACGAGTTTCTCAGGACGACGCGCAATCTCGGGCTCTTCTTTACTTTCAGCGACATAGCTAGAAGACGTCAGATCAGCCATGCGAGCTGCATACAATTGTTGTATATCGGATGAAATAGTTGCAATTGTGTGATGTTTAAGCCGCAGAATACTCTCTGTATCCAGTTCCAAAACATGATTACCTTCAAAAGCAATATGTTGATCTACTATTGCGTCTAAGTCCCTTCCCAATTGAGCAAAATACTGAATAATATCATCAGTTTTTGCAATGTTGGGAAGATATTTATTGGCTAGATTATCAATTGCATAGGATACATTAGCCAGATCGTACAATCTTTCCGTATGCCAAAGGTAATAACCTAATTCATTTCGAGCGATATCTGCTTCATCTATATAACGCGTATTACCCAATGTTGTAAAATCGATAAAGAAAACCTTCCCAAATTTTTCCGACATCACCACATTGTCATCTGTAATATCACCATGGTTTAGATGTCGTGTATGTAGCGTCTGAACCATATTCAAATGGGGTAAAACCAATCTCTGATAAAGATCCTCTGCGGTTTGCAGCCAGGTTAATGCTTCATTTGCGTGCTGCTCGATCACGCGCAGATAGTCACCCTCTGCTGTCGGGAGCCAATTTATATCGACATGCTCGGTCAAGCATTCGCTGACGGCCAAATCAAAAGTAGCCATAGGCACATGACAAACTGGAACACTTGGGATATTCAAATGATATATTGTATTGGGTTTCTTAACATAATCTTTCAGCTCTTGTTTTTTCCCTTTATGCAGGAACATAGCAATAAACTCTCTGTCTTGGCACACTTGAATAAAAGTACGGGGACAGTGATTACCGGTTTCTATACCTCCTTCCTGCGCATCGCGATGAAGGCCATTTCTTTGTTCAAAAGCAACGACAGGAGCCATTTGTTGAATGAGTGCTTCAGAAAAAAGCTGATTAGCCAGCGGCCAAGTAGTTTCTAAGCGCACCAATTCAGCATATACAGGAAGTCCTGCTAAGTCCAAAGATAGGCAGTCTCTGATGTTTTTAATACTCCCTTGGTCACTATACAGAGTATGAAAGGTTGCCAACTCCCTATCAGTTAAAATATGAATAGCCTTTTGAGCACCGCTTGTAAATAGAATAATGGGCATAGGGATCTTATATAGATTAAGGCAGCGACTTTAACACAGGAAAACCATAAGTTGAACACATTTATGGTTTGGCAGAAATGTCAGTTGCGTGCCTCGGAATAGACGATTATAAAATTATTTGTCCTACTTTAGAATTTTTGTTATAATTGGTAAATACATAAACCGTTGAATGCACGACTATGCGCAGCTTCTGTTTGATATTCACATTCATATGTATGCTAAACCCAACATGGGGAATGAGCT
>CAISKC010000052.1 GCA_903885895.1 uncultured Legionella sp. | reverse complement strand
CTTAAAACGCACCTTTTATTTATGGAGAAATTAAAAAATGGCACAAGCAAAAACCTTATCCCAAGCAGAACTAGATCAAGTTCTCAATTACGTCAGCACCAAAAAATATGCTCTACGTGATAGAGCAATCATTCTCACCAGCTTTCTTGGTGGCCTTAGGGTCGCTGAAATAGCCAGCTTAAAAATGGGTGATGTAGTAAACCAAGATGGGTCGATCAAGAACGAAATCCGACTAACAGCCGAGCAAACCAAGGGCAAGCATCCTAGGACAGTCTTTGTATCACAGCGTTTGCAGACTGAATTAGCCAATTACCTAACAACAAGGCATATCAAGGATGCAAGCATCCCCTTCTTTCATACAGATAACCGCTTAGGCTTTAGTGGTAATGGCTTGTGTGTCTGGTTCTTTCAGTTATATAAAAATGTAGGTATATGCGGTGGTAGTAGCCATTCGGGGAGAAAGTTCTTTATCACCACCTTGGCTAATAAAGGCATTGGGGTTCGAATCTTAGCCAGCCTTGCCGGCCACAGATCTATTGCAGTAACTCAGAGATATATCGAGGTCAACGATGAGCAAAAGAGAAATGCTGTGGAGCTCATATAAGCTTATCTTGAAGATCAATCATTTCACGTGCTCTAGATAGTGCTTTAGCCTCAATTAGATTATTTAACTTGTCTAAGTTTTGAATAATTTTTTCACGCTTCATAACTCTATTTTGCAAATAACTCTTTTTACCCTCTTCATTCTTCTTTAAGATGTTTTCATAATGAAAATGCAGTTGGTGCAGTCTATTGTCGTAAATGTTTAAATAATTAAATTTGAGATGTGTTGAGGATGAGGTTTCCAATGGAAACTCACGTCTAGCAGCATTTTCTGATATTGATAAGGCTTCCTTTAAATTACGATCTACTAGCATCCCTAGGTAGTTTCTATATTGCTCATTCATGGATGTTTTTCTATCTCCCCATTTGACCTTGTTGATATATAGACAATTTTTATAAGATTTGAGAAATTTTTTTGCCTCTAAAGCTATAAACCAGTTTGGTCTTTTTTTCCCAGGAGATCCATCAGCTTGAAAATTAACCTCTGGAGCCCATCTGGATTTTATGTAAGCCAGTTCATATCTCTCCTCCAAAGTCTGGATCCGGATTTTATTACTCCGCAATGTAATTTTTTCATTATTGCGATTATTTAATGTTTCAGAATCAAAACGATCGATCAACTCACTAACTTTAGCTAATATTTGCTTCTTACTATTTGCTAAATTTATTTTAAATGGAACAAATAAAGCTTTTTCATCTGCTACAAGAATTTTTCTTCCAGTCATATCCCACCAATCATCAAAACTAACATCATAGATATTTCCTACCATTCGGTATGTATCTAATACTTTAGAAAAGTCCTTTGGCAATCTTACTTTAGCAATTTTTAGCCCTTTACAAATAATTTGATGCGCTAAGGAATAACTTGGGCTAATCAATAAGAATTTGTAAAAAAGTTCGTGTCTTATAGATGGCATCCCTACCAAATCACGCTCGCTTGCCTTAAGAATTTTAGGGCGCATATATTTTTCTCATATCAAAACAGGTATTACTCCAATTATATGAGGTTTTGTAAATAATCGACCTGAATAATCACCATCATTAGCTTTCATCGTTCTTTAACAAATCGTGCACAACCTTTCAAATTGTCGGGAAACCCGACAAAGGAGTGTGTTGGCCTTAAATGGGCCCACACATTTGATTAATTATTTAAATAGAAAGAAGGTCTAATATGGATCAAGTATCTGTAGAAGAAAAAACGGCGTCACAGACCGTCAAATCGTTGGTAATTGAGATTACTCAAACTGCCATCAAATCTGTGAAAACTGCCTTCGATACACTAATTGCACAACGTGTGGATTGGCAATTGTCGGAGCTCACCCGCAGTAACGAGCGCTTATATGAGATTTTGCAGAGCTGTTATGCCCTCTACAAATCCATGGATAGCACAAGCTCTAATGCTATGGGGCTTAAAAGTGCTTTTAAAGAGTACTACAAAGAGCAATTTCCCACTGCCAATGCAGATGCACCATTAATCACACGTATTGTTCGTGCGGTTTTTGGGCATGAGCGCCGATTAGTCAGTGCGTATTCAATTGCACTTCGTGAGGCTGCTGCCAAAAATATTGGGGTATTAGACATCCCTCAATTTTTTCGTTCAGCTGGTGGTGCGGAGCAGGTACGCCGCTCCCGTTCACCTAATCACAAAACTGCTAAAGAAAAAGCGGGGATTGGAGCGCTAGCCCTAAATGGCAAGATTTTGGCATCAGTTCAAAGTGATGATCTGGCAGCCAATTTCAAGGCTGTTGATTACGAAGGATCTGTAATTTTGCTTTCGACCCATGAGGCAAATGGCAGTTTTGCTATTCGTCGAGTGGTCCAGAGTGGATCTGCAATCACGGCTGTGTTATCAAGTCTGGCAAATTCTATGAAGGAAGAAGCTGAAAAGAAACTTCCAGAACAGAAAGCTAGTAATGATGACTCTATGCGAGATAAAGCAATCTCTCAAGTAGTCAATTCGTAGTAAGTAAGCGATGAAAACTGATAGAAAGGTAGTGCACGATGCCCCAACTGATAGGAGATCAGCATGGCACTGGTAATTGAAAAACCGTCATCACCAGATGACTTTGTATTAATGCCGCACACGCGGACAAAACTTGAAGCAGTTATTGATGGAACTGTTAGCTTTCCCGCTAATGGTGTCTCTACTTTATTGTTATATGGCACCTTTGGCACAGGTAAAACTACCATGGCCTATTTGCTGCCAGGGTGGCTTGAGACTGCGAAAACGACTGATGCTTTGCAGACAGTTGGTGTTGGAAAAATTACTGACACGCAAAGTCCTTATTACGACTTTCACAGTTGCGCTCAGGGCCAAAATGGAGCTAATCTTATTAGCACTATTCAACAGCGCTGTAGCTTAGTCAGCTTGAATGCTAGTAATTTGCACTTTGTTATTTTGGATGAGG
>CAISKC010000051.1 GCA_903885895.1 uncultured Legionella sp. | reverse complement strand
TGTAATCCGTCATCGCTAATCTCCTCGGTTTTTATTGTTGTTTCGCAACTCAATAGTACCGAATTTTAACGATGACGCTAATACTTCTTGCTCATCTTGAATTTACAGCAGTATACGGACTTAACCAAAAAATCAGCCAATCCCATTACCAAAATGATTGCTCATCATATCAAAAAGGCCTTACAAACCACCCACGTACCAAACGATTTAGACCATTTGCACTCCATTTTAAAATCGCATAACTTCCGTATTCTTGCCATCCAAGAGGTATGTATTCCCATAAGGCTTAAAACAGAAGAAGAAGTGTTTCAGTTTTTTATCAACGGCGGCTGGTGTACACAAGGCTTGGTTCACCCTGTATTACCACATTGGTTGGTGCTGTGGATGAGTCGGCAATTAATTCGCCGATGTATCAAGATACCGTATCAAGATACCCTTCATATCGCGATTGCAATTGCTGAGCACGAATAAATTTATTCACTTCTATCGCAAGAGCCCTATCCATATGCATTTTTAAAGCAGATGATGAGTCAGCCGAAGCATTAGATAGCCCAGAATCAATTGCTATCTTTATGGCCGATGCTTTTAAAACCGTCGATTCTGCCTATATTGCATAAGCAATTGATGTGGTTGCTCGCGCCAAAGGCAAATTTTGTATAGGTTGACAATTGCTCCTTCCGCCTACTTGCCTCGGCTTATTCACGAGGTGAAAAGGCATCTGAATTGTCAACCATCCTTATTTGATGCCATTACTCCGCGCGTAATTGCGGAAATAGAATCACATCGCGAATAGACGCGGCATTGGTGAACAACATCACCAAACGATCAATGCCAATCCCTTCTCCTGCCGTAGGTGGCATGCCATATTCTAGTGCTTCGATATAATCATGATCAAAATGCATCGCTTCCAGATCACCAGCCTCTTTGTCTTCCACTTGAAGTTGAAAACGCGCCGCTTGATCTTGCGCATCATTCAATTCGGAGAAGCCATTGGCTAATTCCCGGCCCGCAATAAACAATTCAAAGCGGTCGGTCACATCGGGATCGGCAGCAGATGAACGTGCTAGAGGTGACACAATCTTAGGATAAGCCGTCACAAAAGTCGGTTGAATTAATTGGTGCTCGACCGTTTCTTCAAACAAAATCATTTGTAATTTACCCAGTTCATCTGCTTGCTGGTAAGCAAAGCCCATCTTATCTAATATCGCGCGACAACCTGGGACAGTCTGAATTTGCTCCATGCTCAGTGCCGGATGATACTGTAAAATTGCTTCTTGAATCGTTAACCGTGCAAACGGTTGATTAAAATCAATCACATGGCCTTGGTACTCAATTTGGCGTTGTTGCAACACTTCGTCACATAAATACTGTAATAAATGCTCCGTAAAATTCATCAAATCCGTATAATCAGCATAAGCTTGATAAAATTCGATCATCGTGAATTCAGGATTGTGTCGCGTAGAAATACCTTCATTACGGAAATTCCGATTGATTTCATACACGCGCTCAAAACCGCCTACCACCAAGCGCTTCAGATACAACTCTGGCGCAATGCGTAAAAACAGTTCTCTATCCAAAGCATTGTGATACGTCACAAAAGGTCTGGCTAATGCACCACCAGGGATAGCATGCATCATGGGTGTTTCTACTTCTAAAAATTGATGCTGATCCATAAACTTTCTTAAAGTTTTGATCATGAGTGAACGCACCAAAAATACTTGGCGGCTGTCTTCATTCGCGATCAGATCCACATAACGTTTACGGTAACGTGTTTCTTGATCTGACAAACCATGAAATTTATCCGGTAAAGGACGCAAAGATTTGGTTAATAAATGAAGCCCTGTGGCATGCACCGTTAACTCGCCAGTTTTGGTTACAAACAAATATCCAGTGACCCCAACGATATCACCCAAGTCCCAGAGTTTAAACTGTTCATAACTATCGCCCACATCTTGAGCACGCAAATAGACTTGAATACGTCCCGACACATCTTGCAAATGAAAAAAGCTAGCTTTCCCCATCAATCTGCGCAACACAATGCGTCCCGCAATGGCAACCTCGACATGTTGCGCTGTAAGCTGTTCCACGTCGGTTTCCGCATACTGCTGGATAATCTCAGCAGCTTGATGACTTCGTCTGAAATGGTTGGGAAAATCAAATCCTTGCGCCCGTAAATCGGCTAATTTTTGCTGACGAATCTCATATACGTCACGATCATCTATCAACTCATCGGTACTCATGCTTTGTCTACTCCTGCTTTCAAACTGGCTTCAATAAACTGGTCCAAATCCCCATCTAAGACTGCTTGGGTATTCGAGGTTTCAACCCCAGTACGTAAATCTTTGATGCGCGATTGATCTAACACATACGATCGAATCTGCGATCCCCAACCAATATCAGATTTGCTATCTTCTAATACTTGCAAGGCAGCATTCTTTTTTTGCATTTCCATTTCATACAATTTGGCACGCAATTGCTTCATGGCTTGATCTTTATTTTTATGCTGACTGCGATCATTTTGACACTGTACAACAATGCCAGACGGAAGATGCGTGAGTCGGACCGCAGAATCAGTTCGATTCACATGTTGCCCACCTGCTCCTGAAGCTCGGTAGGTATCGATCCTGAGATCTGCTGGATTAATTTCAATCACAATATCATCATCTACTTCGGGTGAGACAAACACCGAAGCAAACGACGTATGCCGTCGGTTTCCTGAATCAAATGGGGATTTACGTACCAAACGATGCACACCTGTCTCGGTGCGAAGCCACCCAAATGCATAAGGAGCTTGGAAATAAATGGTGGCAGATTTGATCCCAGCGACATCACCAGCAGAACATTCGATCAAATCGGTCACAAAGCCATGTTGTTCGCCCCAGCGTAAATACATCCGCAGCAACATCTCCGCCCAATCTTGCGCTTCAGTCCCACCTGATCCTGATTGAATTTCTAAAAAAGCATTCGCGCGATCCATCTTACCAGAAAACATGCGTTGAAACTCCATGCCTTCGACTTGTTTGGCTATCTCAGCCAAATCTTTGGCCACAGCATGCATCACTTGCTCATCAGATTCGGCAATCGCCATCTCTAATAAATCAGGTAAATCACGTAATGAATGGCTTAAATGCTGTAGCGTATGCACAATCGTTTCTAATTGCGATCGTTCTCGACCCAAAGTTTGCGCCTGCTCAGGATTATCCCAAATGGTAGGCGATTCTAATTCTCGCACCACTTCGGTCAATCGTTCTGCCAAACGGTCATAGTCAAAGATACCCCCGGAGTGCAGTGACACGATTATCTAAATCGGACATCTGTAACTGCAATTGATTCACTTCTAACATTATGACTACTCTCTATTTTCTTGTTCCAATCTAGCACGAATTCGATGCGTTGCTTGGCTATGGATTTGTGAAACGCGCGATTCCGTTACACCCATCACATCACCAATTTCTTTCAAATTCAAATCATGTTCATAGTATAAAGACAAAACCATTTGTTCATTTTGAGGCAATCCATTGATCACCACACCCAAACGCGCCTTAAAATCTGCATGCATAACATTTGCCTGCGGCTCCGTTGCCGCGCCATTGTCATCACATAATACATCATCTGTCACGCCTAAATCATCAAATCCATACAAATGTGCGCCATTGGTATCTGCCAACAATTCATGATAATCCTGCAGATTCAATCCCATTTCCTGCGCCACATCATGGTCACTCGCTTCACGCCCATGCCGATTTTCAACCGTACGAACTGCTTTGGCAATCAAGCGCGAATTACGATACACCGAGCGAGGGACCCAATCATTACGCCGCACTTCATCCAACATATAACCGCGCACGCGGATACTCGCATACGTCTCAAAAGAAGCACCTTTGGTGTCATCATAAGAACGCACCGCTTCCAGCAATCCCAACATCCCCGCTTGCTGCAAATCATCCATTAGGATAGAACGGGGCAAGCGGCCAGCCAGGTGATGGGCAATGCGCTTGACCAATAGTGCATGATTTCTCACCATTGTTTCTTGCGTCTGTTCCTGAGTTTTTTCCGACAAAGCAACACTCCCTGTGTTGGCATACGTCAACAGCCCTTATTTATATTTTAACTATAACAGGACTTTCTAAAAACCTCGAGCTTTAGGACTACTCCTTTTTCAACATCGTGCGTAAACTTGCAATCTTATCTACCAAATCACTGGGCACGGGACCGCCCCCTTGCGCCATATCATCGCGGCCACCGCCCTTGCCACAAATATGCTTCACTAATACACCAGCCGACGGCACTTTACCCAATATGCCTTTACTAACACCGACCACGATCGCTAAATTACCTTCATGCACCGCATATAAAACAATCACCGCATTCGCGATACTGGATTTGAGTTGATCCAATAAACTACGGAGACCCTGCGCATCGAGATGATCCAATTGCTTAATTAATAACCCGACCTCTCCAACCATTTCGACTTGTTCTCGTAAAACAACACTCTCTTGCTGCAAAGCACCTTGTTGATATTGCAACAAATCTTTTTCTCGCTGTTTCAGGGTATGCAAACTATGTTGCACTTTGTCTACTACCATCTCTGCTTGCGTTTTGAGTAATGCTGCCAGGCTATTCAATATAGACAAACGCTGATTCACCCATAATAGTGCCGCATTGCCCGTCACAAATTCGATGCGCCTGACACCACTGGCTACGCCATATTCATTGATAATCTTAAATAAGCCCAAATCTCCCGTGCGTCGGGCATGTGTCCCACCGCATAGTTCTTTTGAGAACCCCCCCATCGACAATACACGCACAGTATCAGCATATTTTTCATCAAATAATGCAGCAGCACCAGTTAGTTTAGCCTCTTCCAAAGACATCAGCGCCGTTTCAATTGGATGGTTTAAGCGAATTTGTTCATTGACTATCGATTCCACACGTTCCAAATCTTGCGCAGACAATGCTGCGCTATGCGCAAAATCAAATCGTGCACGTTCCGCTTCCACTAAAGAACCTTTTTGCTGCACATGCTCACCCAACACAACCCGTAATGCAGCATGCACCAGATGCGTAGCGCTATGATGCATACGAATCGCATCTCTCCGTAACTCATCAATGGTAGCCCAAACAGATTGCTGCAGCCGCAACTCCCCTTTGAGCACTTCACCATAATGCACAATGGCAGCACCTTGTTGACGTGTCTCATCTACTCGAAATAAAACCCCATCCGCTGATAAAGTCCCTTTATCACCGATTTGACCTCCTGATTCGGCATAAAATGGCGTCGCAGCTAAGACAACGATGCCTTGGTCGCCGTGCTTCAAATGTGTCACTGCTTTACCATCTTGCAACAAAGCAACAATGTCAGATTGTACTTCATCCTGTTCATAACCATGAAAACTAGATGTCACAGCAAGTTGAATCAATTCATCATAATGACCTTCAAATTGACTCGCAGATTGTGACTGCGTACGCTGCTGTTGCATATAATGCTGAAAGCCTTCCATATCCACATGCAAACCATGCTCACGTGCAATATCAGCGGTCAAATCTAAAGGAAACCCATAAGTATCATACAATTTGAAAGCAAGCTCTCCGGAAATGGTTTGCAAATGCTGCGTTTGAATATGGTCTTGTAATAAACGCATCCCTTGATCTAAGGTACGCATAAATTGCTGCTCTTCTTGCTCTAGATATTGCTCAATAGAGGATTGTTGCTTACTCAATTCTGGATAGGCTTTTCCCATAATAGCTACCAAAGGCGCTACCAAACGATAAAAAAATGGAATGGGCAAACCCAATGCGTATCCATGCCGGACTGCGCGTCGAATGATGCGACGTAGGACATAACCCCGCCCTTCATTACTCGGCATCACGCCATCTGCTAATAAAAAAGCACAAGCTCGTATATGATCAGCTATCACTTTCAAAGAAGGATGCTCGGGATCCAAGTCTTCTTTGAGCGTTAGGATAGACTGCCTCAGCTCATGAAACACATCAATATCATAATTATTGTGCACATGTTGCAACACTGCAGCGATACGCTCTAATCCCATACCGGTATCGACAGAGGGTTGAGGCAATGGATGTAAATGTCCTTGTTTATCACGATTAAACTGCATAAACACCAAATTCCAGATCTCAATATAGCGATCGCCATCTGCTTCAGGGCTCCCTGGTGGACCCCCGGCTATATCAGGACCATGGTCATAAAAAATCTCGGTACACGGACCACAAGGCCCGGTATCACCCATAGACCAAAAATTATCTTTTTCTCCACAACGAGAGATGCGATCCGGTGCCACACCGATTTCATTCATCCAAATATCCGCAGCTTCGTCATCGTCTTGGTACACGGTTACCCACAGATGACTAGCTGGGATT
>CAISKC010000050.1 GCA_903885895.1 uncultured Legionella sp. | reverse complement strand
TATTGATACGTATCTGGAAGAAAATCCCACTGTGACAGCGAACCAAGCCGCGGCAGCACTGGCTTTGGAGTTACATCAAGACAAATCTTGGCAACATTCATTACCTGCTGTGAAAGCGGAGTCGTCTTCGTATGAAGCATCTGCTCCTCGTTCGCGCTCAGAACGCGGTGGATTGAGTTTACGGCCTCGGTCTGGAGATAGACCGCTGGTGAGATCACCTCAGCGAGATCGCGCTGCGTCACCTGATTATCCACATGAAGTTTTTCGAATTGATGTGGGTAGAGTCCATGGGGTGAAGCCCGGAAATATTGTGGGTGCTATTGCAAATGAAGCTGGTTTGCAAAGTCGTCATATCACTGCACTGAAAATTCATGATGATCATTCTACGGTAAACTTACCGAAAGGCATGGCTAAAGAGGTGATTCACAAATTGAACAAAGCTTGGATTTGTGGACGTCAGTTGAATCTCACTGTGCTTGAATCTAGATAATATTATGAAGCGTACATGGATAGTATTTAGTTTAGGGTTGATATTGTCTCTGACGGTGTCTGCACAATCGCTCTCTAAATTTATTGTGTTTGGAGACAGTTTGTCAGATACCGGCAATAGTTATGAATATAGTCATCATACCAAACCGCCGGCTGCTTTATATTATCAGGGACGTTACAGTAATGGGCCGATTTGGATTGACTATGTATTAAATACCTTGTTTCCAAATATGACCCATCACAGGCTCCTCAATTATGCTTTTGGGGGCTCTGGTGTTCTCCAGACTCAACCGAATGCCTTTACTTTAAGCCAGGAAGTCGATAGTTATTTATTGACGCACCAGGCCAAGGTTAAATCTGACAGTTGGTTTGTGATATGGATAGGGGCGAATGATTATTTGCTTAGTCCTAATAGCACCCAAAAGACTGTGAACAAAGTAATTGCTGAAATGGAGCGTAATATAGTTCGTTTGAGGGAACATGGTGCGCGGCATCTGGTTATTCTGGGTTTACCAGATTTGGGGTTGTCTCCCTTTGCACAGGATCTTGATTTAAAAATCCAACTCTCTGGGGTGGTCCAAATCCATAACCATAGGTTAAAAGAAAGGATAGCAAAACTCCAAGTCCGTTTTCCAGAAACTGATTGGCATTACATGGATGTGAATCAAACATTTTCTGACTTGATAGCTCATCCGAAACAATATGGGTTTGTACATACGACGGAGCGTTGTTTAGAAACAGAAGTAAAAAATAATTCGGTTCGGAGTGCAGATAAGGGGCCAAGTGCGTGGTTGCGGATAGCACTAGGAAAACATGCCCGGAATGCACAAGAAAAGTGTCGAGATTATGTGTTTTTAGATCAAGTTCATCCGACAACGTATGTTCATCAAATGTTGGCCCAACAATTTGTGAAAATTGTCGAATAAACCAGGGGTAATGTAAGTCTGCTTTGACCTTTGGGTTTTTTGTAAGTCCTGTAAACTTATTAACTTTATTTTTAGTACCACCTTGTGTATAATATAAATCCACTATGTTTATTTGAATGAATTGTATGTAGGATGAAAAAGGGTCATTGGGTAAATTGGAGAATTCAAGCGAGGCATTGCCAAGCAAATTAAGTAAAGAGGATCTCTTGGCATTATTTCCAAAAATGGGATATGAAGCAGTGTATTCAGACGCACAGTCTTCTAACCCAAGCGCTCTGGTCCTATTATATTACACTCATGGACAAGTTTTACTTTTTCCACCCTGCACAGATAATCCTAACAATAGTCAATTGAACGGTGTTTTTGAGAGTGTCAGGCGTGCTTTTGGTGACAAGAGGGATTTATTACTTACCAAAGATTGGTT
>CAISKC010000049.1 GCA_903885895.1 uncultured Legionella sp. | reverse complement strand
GGCCAGTAGCTCAATTGGCAGAGCGGCGGTCTCCAAAACCGCAGGTTGGGGGTTAGATTCCCTCCTGGCCTGCCAACCAATTGTAAGATGAATATAATGCAGAATGATAAATTGAGTATGAAAGATATTTTATTATGGGTAGGCATAGCAGGTGTTACTGCTGCTGCTTTTTTTGGAACCTATTCTTTTCAATTTACCACACCAATTATTGCAATGATTTGGTTGGTTTGGTTTGTCGTCACCTTGGGTTTGGCGTATTTTACGCAACCAGGACAGACGGTTTTTGGCTTTGCAAAAGAAGCAAAGCTTGAATTAGAAAAAGTTGTTTGGCCAAGTCGGCAGGAAACAACTCAAACAACATTGATTGTCATGACCATGGTAATGGTTGCTGGCTTTGTTTTGTGGGGGATAGATTCCAGCATGATGTGGGCTATCGGTAAACTAACACATTTGAGTTGATATGAGCGTGGAAGAACAAAAGAAACAGTGGTACGTTGTGCATGCCTTTTCAGGCTATGAAGGTTACGTAATGCGTGAGATACCGGTCAGAGCGGATTATCATCATTTGGCTGATCTTATTGGTGAAGTGGTTGTGCCTGCCGAAGAAGTGATAGAAATGCGTGCGGGACAAAAACGGAAATCAACTCGTAAATTCTTTCCAGGATACGTCTTGGTAAATATGGTGATGAACGATGAAACCTGGCATATGATTCGTGCCATTCCTCGTGTATTGGGATTTATTGGTGGCACCAGCCAGACACCCACACCCATTTCTGATAAAGAAGCCTTGGCTATTATGCGCCGCGTAGAAGATGGCGCGACCAAACCAAGACCTAAAATTCTCTTTGAAGCTGGAGAGTTGGTGCGCATCAAAGAAGGTCCGTTCGTTGACTTTAATGGTGTGGTTGAAGAAGTCAATTATGAAAAAAATAGATTGCGTGTGGCTGTTTTGATCTTTGGTCGTTCAACACCCGTAGAGCTAGAGTTTGGACAGGTTGAAAAAACTTAAGATTAGTGCGATAATACTCGACCATTTTTTTAAGATGTAAAATGGTTAGGTGTTAGTTATTTACGAAGGGGAGCTGATTCACACAAGACAAGTCGATTGTTACGAATCAGCGTTATACCCACATTAGGAGTTACAATGGCTAAAAAAGTAGAAGCATATATTAAATTGCAAATTGCAGCAGCGAAAGCAAATCCGAGTCCTCCAGTTGGTCCTGCCTTAGGTCAACGCGGTGTAAATATCATGGAATTTTGTAAAGCTTTTAATGCCGCAACGCAGCATCTAGAAGCTGGGATGCCTACGCCTGTTGTGATCACCGTTTATACGGATCGCAGCTTTACCTTTATTATCAAGACCCCTCCGGCTTCTGTCTTGCTGAAAAAAGCAGCTGGACTTAAGAGCGGCAGTGCTACACCACATACAGTAAAAGTTGCAACATTGAAGAAGGCACAACTTGCAGAAATTGCCAAGTTGAAAGAGCCAGATTTGACAGCTAGCGACCTCGAAGCAGCCATTCGTACTATTGCGGGTACTGCGCGCAGTATGGGTATTGACGTTGAAGATTTAGAGTAAGGGGCAACAACATGGCAAAATTAACGAAGAAAAAAGCAAGCATCCGTGAAGCGATGACTTTAAATAAACTTTACCCTATCAAAGAAGCTGTTGAACTTCTAAAACGGTTTGCTAGTAAGAAGTTTAATGAAGGTGTAGATATTAGTATTAACCTCGGTGTCGATCCGAAAAAAACTGAGCAAGCTATTCGCTTATCAACGACTCTTCCAAAAGGAACTGGCAAAGTAGTTCGCGTTGCTGTGTTTGCGCAGGGCGACAATGCTGTGAAAGCCAAAGCTGCCGGTGCTGACTTAGTTGGATTTGATGATTTGGCGGAACAAATTAAAGCTGGCGAACTGAACTTTGATGTGGTGATCGCAACACCGGATGCTATGCGCATTGTTGGACAATTGGGACAGGTACTGGGACCACGCGGTCTGATGCCTAATCCTAAAGTTGGAACGGTAACCACCAATGTTGAAGCGGCAGTGCTTGCTGCGAAAGGTGGACAAGTTCGTTACCGCACTGATAAAAATGGTATCGTACATTGCTCAGTTGGTAAGCTGGACTTTAAAGCAGAAGACTTGGCGGAAAATGTTGCTGCATTATTGGCAGATATCAAACGTGCTAAGCCGTCAGCTGCCAAGGGTGTGTTTATTAAAAAGATTACATTGTCATCGACAATGGGCCCTGGAGTAGCTATTGACCTTGGCTCCATTTCTGGGTAGAATAGCAACCCACTTTTAATATTTCGAATTCACGGCATAGACTCTGGTTTATTGCTGTCGAAGACCGTAGGAGCCTTGGCTTAATCCAAGTGATGAGCCAGGATTTTTTTAGAGCATCGTAGTGAGCGGAGTTTGTTTCTAAAACAAACTTTAACTCAAAGTCGATATTTTGAAAATCCTGACTAGAAAATCTTGATCCTGCGCAGACGGTGAACCGACTCTGAAATTCTTCTGAGACGGCCACCATAACTGTCAAATCCTTGTGATTTGTACAAATTAGGAGGTCAGTAACGTGACATTAAGTTTAGCTGCAAAAAAAGCGGTCGTAGAAGAAGTGAATGCAATTGCTTCTAAAGCGATTTCTGCAGTAGTTGCTGATTACCGTGGCTTAACAGTCAATCAAATGACCTTGCTTCGAGCACAGGCGCGTAAAAACAATGTGTATTTACGAGTTGTTCCAAATAATTTGGCTCGACGTGCATTTGAAAAGACGGATTTTGCTTGCCTGAGTGAACGCTTAGTGGGTCCCTTGTTTGTTGCTTTGTCAATTGAAGCCCCGAGTGACGCTGCGCGTTTATTGAAGGACTTTACTAAAACATTTGAAAAGCTTGAAGTAAAGGCAATTTCACTGAGTGGGAAAGTGTATGGTGCAGAACAATTAGATTTTGTTGCCAGCTTACCTACACGTGATGAAGCAATATCTAAATTGATGTATGTAATGAAAGCACCTGTTGAGAAGTTTGTGCGTACGCTCGCTGAGCCACATGCCCAACTTGTTCGAGCAGTTGCGGCCATTAAAGATCAAAAAGCTGCTGGTTAAATCAGTTATTTTAAAAAATTAATAGAGGAATTTTACGAATGACAACGAAAAACATAGATATTTTAGAAGCAATTTCTAATATGACAGTAATGGAAGTTGTAGACTTGGTTGCAGCTATGGAAGAAAAGTTCGGCGTTTCTGCTGCTGCTGTAGCTGTAGCTGCTGCACCTGCTGGTCCTGCTGCTGCCGCTGCTGAAGAGCAAACTGAATTCAATGTTATCATGACTAGTTTTGGTGATAACAAAGTTAGCGTGATCAAAACAGTTCGCGTTATCACTGGATTAGGCTTGAAAGAAGCAAAAGATTTGGTTGAAGCTGCAAACTCAGTAGTTAAGGAAGGCGTTTCTAAAGCAGAAGCTGCAGATATCCAGAAACAACTTGTAGAAGCCGGCGCTACTGTCGAAATCAAATAAGACTAGTGTAATGTGTACGGGACCCGGCCATGTTTTCATGGCTGGGTTTGCTTGTTTATAATCATTTATACAGAGGAAACACCATGGCCAAAGCAGTTGTTAATGCTCAATATTCGCATGCTGAGAAAAAACGTTTCCGCAAAAGCTTTGGTAGTCAGGCTGATACAATGGAGATTCCTAATCTCCTAGAAATTCAACTGAAATCATATCAAGGGTTTTTACGCTCGGACTCGACCTCACCCGGTAATCAAGAACAGAATGGCTTACATGCCGCATTTTCATCTGTTTTCCCAATTCAAAGTTTTTCCGGTAATGCACGTTTAGAATATGTGGGATATTGTTTGGGTGAATCGGCTTTTGATGTGCGCGAATGTAAATTACGTGGCTTGACCTTTTCGGCGCCTCTCCGTGTCAAAATTCGCTTGGTAGTTTTGGATAAAGAAGCTGCAGGAGATCCTAAGCCTATCAAAGACATTCGTGAGCAAGATGTGTTCATGGGTGAAATACCTTTGATGACGGATGTGGGTACGTTTGTTATTAATGGCACAGAGCGTGTTGTGGTATCACAATTGCATCGCTCGCCTGGTGTTATTTTTGAACATGACCGGGGTAAAACACATTCTTCCGGGAAATTATTGTATTCTGCACGTATTATTCCTTATCGTGGATCTTGGTTGGATTTTGAATTTGATCCAAAAGATTGTTTGTTTGTAAGAATTGATAGACGGCGTAAATTACCCGTTAGCATTTTATTGCGTTCATTGGGTTTGGAAACAGAAGAAATTTTAACAGAATTTTTTGATCTAACGGCCTGCCATTTGAAAAATGGTGAGTTTCATATTGATCTTATCCCATCACGATTAAGAGGTGAAATTGCTTCGTTTGATATTGTTGACTCTAAAGGCGAGCTGATTGTTGAGCTCGGCCGTCGTATTACTGCACGACATATTAAGACAATGGAAAAAAATAACATGCGTGATTTGGGTGTGCCGCGTGATTATTTGGTTGGTAAAGTTTTAGCTAAAAACCTTGTAAACAAGGAAACGGGTGAAATAGTTGGCCGTGCTAATGATGAAGTGACTACTGAGTTGCTTGAGGCATTGCCAAATTTAGGCATTCACCAATTTGATGTGATTTATACGAATGACTTGGATCATGGTTCATACATTTCCGATACCCTTCGGATTGATCCAACGGCGTCACAATTAGAAGCCTTGGTTGAAATTTACCGCATGATGCGTCCTGGAGAGCCACCAACTAAAGAAGCTGCTGAAGCCTTATTCAAAAATTTATTTTTTACTGACGAGCGGTATGATTTGTCTGCTGTTGGCCGCATGAAGTTTAATCGAAGAGTAGGTCGTAAAAATGACGATGGTCCTGGTACACTGACCAAAGAAGATATCCTTGCAGTCATCAAAACATTGATTGAAATCCGCAATGGGAATGGAATCGTAGATGATATTGATCACCTTGGAAATCGACGCGTTCGTAGCGTTGGAGAAATGACCGAAAATCAATTCCGTGTAGGTCTGGTACGAGTGGAGCGCGCAGTCAAAGAACGCTTAAGTTTGGCAGAGTCTGAAAACTTGATGCCACAAGATCTGATTAATGCAAAACCAGTTTCTGCTGCGATTAAAGAGTTTTTCGGGTCGAGCCAGCTTTCACAATTTATGGACCAGGTTAATCCTTTGTCTGGTGTGACGCATAAGCGACGAGTGTCCGCATTAGGACCTGGTGGTTTGACGCGTGAACGCGCAGGATTTGAAGTACGTGACGTGCACACCACCCACTATGGTCGAGTTTGCCCTATTGAAACACCGGAAGGTCCTAATATTGGTTTGATTAACTCATTATCTGTGTATGCACGTACTAATGACTATGGTTTTATTGAAACCCCGTGTAGAAAAGTAATTGATGGACGTGTGACTGATGAGGTTGAGTATTTATCTGCCATTCAAGAAGTTGATCAATATATTGCGCAATGCAGCATTCCTATGGATAAAAACGGTAACATTACTTTAGATTTAGTACCTTGCCGACATGGTAATGAGTTTTTGCTTACGACACCCGAGAAGATCAATTATATGGATGTTTCTCCGAAACAGATCGTGTCAGTTGCTGCTTCATTGATTCCATTCCTAGAGCACGATGATGCGAACAGAGCATTGATGGGATCAAACATGCAACGGCAGGCGGTTCCAACACTACGTGCAGAAAAACCATTGGTAGGTACTGGGATGGAGCGTACAGTAGCTTCTGATTCAGGGGTTTCTGTGGTTGCGAAACGTGGAGGTGTGATTGATTTGGTCGATGCTTCTCGTATCGTAGTCCGAGTGAATGATTTGGAAACGACCGCAGGAGAAACAGGGGTAGACATTTATGGTCTTACCAAATACTTCCGTTCTAACCAAGATACTTGTATCAATCAAGTTCCTATTGTAAATAAAGGAGATGTGATT
>CAISKC010000048.1 GCA_903885895.1 uncultured Legionella sp. | reverse complement strand
CTTTCGTGTCGAACGATTAACGCTCGTATCTGGCCCATTACAGACCAGCATTTGCTTACTCGAACCTCCTTTACCTGCAGAGCTATAGTTTGTCTTACGACCTACCTTCCTTTGTTGCCAAAGGGGCCCTTCAGGCTTACCACGTTCCGCCGTTCGAGCACGTGGACTTAGCCGCCTGCTATAGACCGGAAGGTATCATTGACGACGAGGAAGTTAATCCCCAGCTTCCTCCATACCCTCTATATCACGGGACAGCCATTTACCGTGATTGGCTCATGTCGATCTTTCAACACAGGTTCAGATGTCTTCGGCATATCCACTACCTGTTACTAACCCGGGTTATGGCTCCCAGGAGGACTCGCCGCTTGCGCTTTGATTCCCGCACTCGCGTGCTTCGCTACTTTGTCCGACCCGCTCTTTATTCAGGGTCGTAGGTTCATCCAGCCGCATGGATGGTGGTATCATATCCTTGTTGAGTACCACAGCTCTTGTGGCGACTTCGTGTCGCACGGAGGGGTAGCCGCTAATCTCGTCACGTTGAAATTGAATAACAAAGCAGAGTCTGCTACCATGCGTTCAATTTTAATGAAAAATCAAGCATATAGCGCATATCTAATGAAGCTTATGAGTCCAAGGATATGGCTATTCGGGTTTTTTATAACGTATTGAATTTATAATGCAAGCAATAGAAAAAGCCAATAGAGAAAAACGATCCATGAGTAAATGGTTTTCAGAACTCGGGCACAATCTCCGAGGAATGCGGCCATACATCCATGATTTGCGAGTTTATTATCAAACGCATGGTGAATTGCCGGCATTAATAGATGATGTCAGCCTGCCAAAATTACCACTATCAGATTATTTTGTTAATTTAGCCCTAGTAGAACAGGTTGAGCAAAAAAAACAAGAAAACACTTTGGCTCATGGGCCTGAGGCATCAGAAGCAGCACTCAATCGCGGAGAGTTTTATCAGTCTTTGTTGCAAGAGACATTTTATGGTATTCATCAATTATTTAGTCAGGCAACATTAGACCATCGAGAGCAACCCACGGGTTGGGTTTGTATTACAGGGCGAGCGGGGACTGGTAAAACCACTATATTGCAATATATGACGCACCAATGGGGATTGCGCGCCCCATTATGGCATAACCGTTTTGATTTTGTGTTTCGCGTTAAACTGAACTTAATAGGGCAAGAAGATTTTTTAAAACGTTTATCAGAGCAGTCAAATAGGGATTGCTTGGCAAAATTAATCCATGACTCTTTGGAAGGGGCAGTTGCAGAAAAAAACATTGCTTACTGTTTATCGAACCATCCTATGACGCTTTTGTTGTTATTGGATGGATTTGATGAAATTCAAGCGCTTTATGCTTCTCACCCTCGGGTACAGCATTTGATTGATTATGCGATGAACAAAGATAATTTCCCGAATGGCATTCTGACGTCAAGGCCCAATGCGGTTCCTCTCGCATGGACAACAAAAAAAGGAACGGGGGCACGATTTGAACTTTGCTTTGAAAATGTTGGATTGACTGAAGATAATGTTCGTCTTTATATCACGCGCTATTTTGCACGACAATCGTTGCCGCAATTAACAGAAAGTCTATTGGCTCAGCTAAGCACTAATCCTGACATGATGAGTTTGGCGCAAATCCCGGTGAATATTGCAGCATTATGTTTAACATGGCAAGATGACCCAAGTGTGCGATCCAATACTATGACTTTGTTGTATCAACGGGTTATCATTTGGTTGAGTCGTCGGTATTGCGTGAACAGCAAAGGCGCGATATTGGGTGAATTAGACAATGAAAAAATCCCAGAATTATGTCAAGAGGACATTAATTGTCTTGCCGGATTAGCTTATCATGCATTCATAAAAGGCGAGACCCAAACGTTAAGCCCTGAGTTATTACGAGAACATGTATCACTTGCGAGGTTAACTCAAATTCGATCACAGTTTGGGTTGTTGCGTCAGCTGGAGTCATCACGCTTAGACTCCTATCAATTGCATTATTTCATTCATTTAACCTATCAAGAGTATTTTACGGCCCTTTACATTGCGCAGCAGTTATCTAGGCGACCCTCTAAAAATCGAGAGGAAGAAATACAAAGACGAACCACTGTCCAACAGTTGGCACATTTGATTCAAAGAGATAAAAACAATCCACGCTACACAGTGATTTGGACTTTTTTAGCGGGTCTTGTGTCAACGCCCGCGTATAGTTATGGGGCTGATTATTTTTGGGATGCATTTATTGATTTAGAGCCTAATAGTCAGGGTGAAAGCATTTTTATAGGGTTACATTTGCAAACTAAAATATTACAAAATAGCCAGCGGATATTGAGAGAATCTTTTTTGACACATCAAGCCGCTTTATCTGTGGTTTTACTGTTGCCGCTACGATTACAGGTTTTGAAAGCCCAGATAATTAATATAATACAGTGGCAGCATGCCTGCCAAACGAAAGATTTACTGTCTATGTGGGATTATGGGGATGATGGGGATACTGATAAGTCAACATTAAAGCGATGTCAGCAATATCAGCAAACTATACAAAAATATCAGAGTGATAGCGTTATGTTGGGTTTTGTGTTTGCAAAGCCTTTAATGACGTCCTTCCTATGGGCCGTGATTCCTTCTTGGCTGCAGTGGATTGCGATGGAAAGAGCTAAGTTTAGAGACGGTGATTGGCATGTCCGCGTAAATGCAGTCTTCACACTGAGTAAAATAGGCGCCAGCGATGAAGTTTCATTGCGTGTGCTTCGTGAGACATTGAGAGATGGCGATAAGCATGTCCGCAGCCATGCAGCTCGCGCATTTATACAAATAGGCGCTAGAGACGAAGTTTCATTGAATGCACTTCGTGCGGCATTGAGAGATAGTGAGTGGGATGTTCGCTACAATACAGCCTGCGCACTTGGTCGAATAAGCGCTAGCGATGAAGCATCATTGAATGTATTGCATGAGGGATTGAGAGATAGTAACGGGCTTGTCCGCCGAGATGCAATTAACGCCCTTGGTCAAATAGGCGCTAGAGACGAAGTTTCATTGAATGCACTTCGTGAGGCATTGAGAGAAAGTGCCTGGGAAGCCAGCAGAGTTGTAGCCGCCGCACTGCGACAAGTATGCGGCAGTGATATTCGCGCCGCTGCAGCCAAGGCACTTGGACAAACAGGCGCTAGTGATGAAGTTTCATTGAATGCACTTCGTGTGGCACTGAGCGATAAAAATGAG
>CAISKC010000047.1 GCA_903885895.1 uncultured Legionella sp. | reverse complement strand
GGTGACAGCCTTACTGATCTCCGGTATTGACTTCACTGGTCTAGCTATCGTTGCAGGGGCATTATCAGTAGGTATCGGATTAGGCTTACAGAGCATCGTCAATAATTTCGTATCTGGCATTATTTTATTAATCGAAAAACCCATCAAGCCCGGTGACCGGATTAGTATTGATGGCTTAGAAGGCGTGGTCAAAAAAATTCGTGTACGCTCCACTCAAATTACAACCACAGCAAGAGAAGACGTCATTATCCCTAATTCTGATTTGATCACACATGCGGTGACTAATTATATGTACACCGATCAATATCTTTCTATCTCTTGTGAGGTAGGGGTTACCTATGACAGTGACCCCATGCTCGTCAAAAAACTCCTGCTGCAAGCCGCAGCCGAACATGATGGCATCGTAAAATCCGCACGCTCAAAACCAAACGTGTTATTTCAACAATTTGGTGATTCCGCCATGATTTTTGAAGTCTGGTTTTTAATTAAAGATGGGAATCAAAAAGCCAACGTGCGTTCTGATGTGAACTTCACAATTGATCGGCTATTTCGTGAACATCATATCAGAATAGCGCACCCACAACGCGATATCATAATGCGCTCAACTCCGAGCCCAGCATAATATCAAACTGTCTGAGATTCCAACATAAATCACAGATAAATAAGGAATTTCATAAAAAACTATTGAGCATCAAAGTGATCTTCGGTTATGTTTATATAAGAGCTTTAACGCGATGTTTGACTTTCTTCTCCTAATGCCGACATACCTCAGGCTTAGAGTGATAAAATATCAAATACCGTATAAGTGACAGGGATCTGCGATAACCACAAAAGGAGCATGCAATGGCTAAGGGAGAAGTGAAGTGGTTTAACAATACCAAAGGTTGGGGCTTTGTTATGCTAGAAGGAACCGGAGAAGATATTTTTGTTCATTTTTCGGCCATCAGCGGTACCGGATACAAAACATTGGTTGCTGGTCAAACCGTCTCTTTCGATTTACAACGCGGTGACCGCGGTTTACATGCTATCAACGTCGCAGTGTTGCAGACTGAAGAAGAGCCAGTAGCTGGGTAGCACCAGCTTTTTAAGTGGTGTTATGTATTTGTTTTGATAGCCTATCGTTGGCTCAACAGGTATTGATGCATTATCACAAATTGCTTGCGTCGAATGATCTTCAGAGCCACCAAGCTTAACGCACAACTACCATGCTATAGGCCTGTTTTGCGGGTATAAAATCAGGATATTGAGCAATAATTTCCTGTAGCCTCAACGCAGCTTGCTCTTCATTACCTTCGTTCAGCAACGCCATCGCACGATAGTACATTTTCTGAGCGCTAGAATTCGTGGTACCTACCACCAGTTTGTAAGGTGCTTGTTGCGCCGTTTCAGGATTGGACTTAACAACATTCTGTAGATTTTGCAGCATTTTTGGAGAAAAAATCTGTGAAAAATAAAAAATAACACCTACCAACATCATAAAACTGATAGGGATCAGATACGTTTTTGTCGCAACCACATTTTTTTCAGCTTTCTCACAATGCACACTCGATGCAGGATTCAAAGAACCAGAAGAGCGCTTCTTCGTTTGTTTCAAATTTTCCAATGTTTCATTGATCACGCTCATGTTTTTCTCTCTCTAAAATTTAGTACACTCCACAAAATGTGGTCTTCTCTCAATGGCAGAAAATTAAGAATACCCTGTTATGTCTACGTCACAGAACATGGACTACGGGGCATAACTTAAAAGCCAAGAGCCTCTATTTCATTAGTAAATTTCGAGCCCTGCACACAACCTTTTGCCAAAAATTAAGCCCTGCCGTATATTCCGTATCGATCACTGCTTTTGCAATCAATTCTTTCGTCAAATGATGCTCAGAACGACTATACGCCAACATTAAAGCCTTATGGCAAACAATATTAATCAACCGAGGGATCCCTTCCGTTTTTTTGTATAACAAACGACTGGCTCGTGGTGCAATGGTAATACCATGCTCTTTCTCAGCTATCGTTGCTTTAGAAATACGGTGAAAAATATAATTATTTAGGTCGCATTTCTTGATAGGCTGTAAAGTATATGAAAACGAAATACGCTGGAGTAGATGACTTGATGCACGTAATTTTTCATCTAAATCTAACCCACCAATCAAAACAATTTGGCATAATTTGCTGCCATCACATTCTAAATTTCCAAGAATTTGGATAATTTCAAGATTTTCCTTACTAAGATATTGTGCTTCATCAAACAATAAAACCAATCTTTTAGATTTTTTCTTTAATTTTAATGTCTTAGCCTGAATCAACTGCAATAATTGAGCAG
>CAISKC010000046.1 GCA_903885895.1 uncultured Legionella sp. | reverse complement strand
GATTTTCTATCAAAAAATTAAGAAGTTACATTCTATATTTGAAGTCTACAAACAACTGATTCGCAGAAAGATGACCAGCCCAAGGCGTAGCGGAGAGTAATCCTCCAGCATTGCTGTAGGTTGTATTTGAGGTTTCGAAGCTACCTCCATCATAATAACGATAACCAACGTCTAAACTAAGATGACTAATGGGATGGATGCTTAGACCTGCAGTGGCCTGCCAAGCGAAGCTGTTTGTACTCACTTGATTACCAATAGATGAAGTGGATCCTACGGATGTGCCACCAGCATTAGTCGTGCCTACGGTATAAAAATTGTCAATTTGATTCAAAGCATATCCTACACCGCCCCCAATAAATGGACTCATGCTGACCGTGCTGATTTTGTACCAATTGTGATCGGGATGTAAAAAACCGCTGACCAATAAGGCCCGGTTATTTAAATTGAAATAGCGATTACGCTGATTGCCCGTAAACCCCTCTGTGCTTGAGATCCCTTGTTGAAACATTTGGTAGTTAAATGTTTCATGATTGAGATACATTAAACTGACATCGACATAATGTTGTATTTGTTTACCAATCTCAAAGGTGTAGAATCCGCGGTTGCCTAAACTACTGTTATAACCTTCGCTGGAAGCATCCCATTCACTGGGGTTGGGATTATTAATGCCAGGTAATAAGCTCCAAGAATAACCTGTCCCGACTGAACCATACCAAGGATTTTCTGGAGCTGGAACTTCCATGGACCCGGCATACAAGGGCCATGTTGTTACCAACGCTAAAAAACCGCATGTTTTCCTCATTTGATATCCTTCTTTTCTTATTATTGATTACTGCGTTTATATTTTAACATAATCAAAACACTAAGAACCAGCACTCTTTTCTAAAGACGCTGCGTTGCTAATTCACATTCTTTAGACTATACCTTAAAAGATAACGTTATACATATCATGCTATTTTATTGGGAGTGTACTCATGGGAGAGTCATCTCACCATCATCCTGGTGATCCGGTATATAATAATTCTGACGGTCATCGTTTTGATACTATACCCCCTAAACGCCCAGATGGATTTGCAAGGGTTGCCTATGTATTGCATGGCGGTGGGGCATTGGGTGCTTATCAATTAGGTGTCATCAAAGGTTTGATGGAAGCAGGGTATGCACCGGATTGGATTTCCGCGACATCGATTGGTGCCATTCAAGCGGGCATTATCGCGGGGAATGCTCCCAAAGATCAAATTCCTAAATTAGAAGAATTTTGGAAACGTGTCTCAACTTATACGCCTTTTGATATTTTTGGATATAACCATTTATCCTTGGATATGTATAATAATTTTGCTGCAAATATAGCGCTTATGTTTGGGCAAAGAGATTTTTTTAGACCGCGCATGCATTCCCCGTACGCACAAATTGCTGGAACACCTGATAAATTAAGTATCTATGATACGTCTCCATTGCGAGAAACGTTGTTGGATTTGATTGATTTTGACATGCTAAATAAAAGTCCCATTCGCTTAAGTTTGGGAGCAGTGGAAGTAAGCACAGGGCATTTACGATATTTTAATAATATTCATTATCGGATTGGCCCTGAACATATTATGGCAAGTGGTGCATTACCACCAGGATTTCCAGCCGTTAAAATTAATAATGAATATTACTGGGATGGGGGCATTCATTCCAATACGCCATTGGAAGTGATTTTTGATGCGATACCCAGAATGGATACATTATGTTTTGTGATTGATTGTTTTGGTGGATCGCCATTTATTCCTTCTACTATGGAAGATGTTTCTGAAAGAATGAAGGATATTAATTATAGCACCCATGCTCAGCGAGTACTCAAGCACCATGTGGAGCGCTTTCATCTCAAAACGCAATTGCAGAAACTGACCAAAACGCTGGATGAGGAACAACTTAAAGACTTGCAAAAGGTTCTTAATAAATTTGGCGGTTATGATCCCACTCATTTTACCATTGTGCATGTTACATATAGTGCAAGAATACATCGAGGCGCCGCCAAAGATTATAATTTTAGCCAAGTTACGCTACGTAAACGTATTGAAATGGGTTATCGAGATATCAGAGCTGCGCTAGCAGAGTCTAATAAATGGTCTACACCTACCAATAATTTAGAGCTGCGTGTGTATGAAGCGCCTAACAATTTATCCCGTTTTTCTCAAAATGACTTTTAAGGGAGAAGATGATGAATGTGAACGATATTCTTAAAAACGGGTTTTCCATGCCGTTCACTTCACCTGCCTATCCCAGAGGACCTTATCATTTTATAAATCGTGAATATTTTATTATTACCTATGAAACCGATATAGAAGCACTAAAAGCGGTTGTCCCTGAACCATTAAAATTAGTCAGTCCTATCGTCAAATATGAGTTTATCCGTATGCCTGACTCCACAGGGTTTGGTTCTTACACGGAAAGTGGGCAAGTGATTCAAGTAGAATACGCGGGAGAAATCGGCTCTTATGTCCATGCCATGTATTTGGATGTGTTATCACCTATTGTTGCGGGGCGAGAATTATGGGGATTTCCTAAAAAATTAGCGACGGTCAGTCTGGAAGTAGCAGAGGATACGTTGGTTGGCAAACTTCGCTATGATAGCATTTATGTGGCGATCGGCACGATGGGGTATAAATATTGGGCTTTGGATCATGCGGAGTGTAAAAAATCCTTAGAAGAACCTGGATTTTTACTTAAGATTATTCCGCATGTGGACGGGTCGGTGCGAGTCTGTGAATTGGTACGTTATCGTATGCAAAACATAGTAATAAAAAGCGCATGGTCTGGGCCTGCTGCGTTACAGTTTTTTTCGCATGCTTTGGCGCCTGTTGTGGATTTACCTATTAAAAAAGTGCTGTCTGCTAGCCATATTTTGACGGATTTGACCTTGCCGTATGGGGAAGTAGTGCATGATTATTTACGTGGAGACGGTCAATGAGTATTCAAGGGAAGGTAGCTTTGATCACAGGGAGTGCGAGTGGGATTGGTCTGCATATTGCACAGGTTTATATCAAACAAGGTGCGAAAGTGATCATCGCGGATCGCGATTTGCAAGCGGTAACAGACATCGCCAAAGATCTTTGTGCCAAAGGTGGTGAAGCATTTGCTGTGGCCATGGATGTGACCCAAGAAGATCAAGTTGATGCAGGTATGGTAGCAGGGGCACAACATTTTGGTGGATTGGATATTTTAATCAGTAATGCAGGGATCCAGCATATTGATCCTATCGACAAATTAGAATTATCTGATTGGCGCAAGATGTTGGCGGTACATTTGGATGGGGCGTTTCTGACTACGCGTGCAGCATTGCGGATTATGTATGAAAAAAAGCAGGGTGGTAGCATTATTTATATGGGTTCTATACATTCCAAATTGGCATCCAAATTAAAAGCCCCGTATGTAACGTGTAAGCATGGCTTATTAGGTTTATGTCGCGTGGTGGCACTCGAGGGCGCTGAGCATGGTGTGCGGGCCAATGTTATTTGCCCAGGTTATGTGCGAACTCCTTTGGTGGAGAAGCAAATTCCTGAGCAAGCAAAAGCATTAGGGATGAGTGAAGCAGAAGTGATAAAAAAAGTATTTCTAGCCCAAACGGTAGATGGTCAATTTACAACTGTAGACGATGTTGCAGATGTGGCGGTATTTTTAGGCGGCTTTGGGTCGAATGCGCTAACGGGACAGTCGTTGTTGGTGAGTCATGGATGGGGCATGGACTAAGGGAGCATGAACATGGAAGACATGAATCAATGGTGGCAGTATCAGCAATCATTATGGCAATTGTGGACCGATGCTTGTTCTAAAGAGACTGGTCATGAATGGTTACAGTGGATCCCAATTATGACAATGAGTGGTCAAACGCATGGTTTGAGTAAGGAACAGAGAGAGTATGTTGAGACCGTTGCAGATAAATATACAGAAACGTTGCAAAAGATGTTCGAATTGACGTTACAACATCTATCATTACATTCAGAAATCTCTGAACGCTTCATGCATATGATGCAAAAATGCTCCGGGGTTATGTCTGCTAAGTAGCGAAAGGTTCAAGAACTTGTCATGTCAGTGTAGGTGGGAATCTGCTCAGCGTCACAGGATGGATCCCCGCTTACGCGGGGATGTTGATACTAAGGACTGCTGGTGTTATTAGCTAATCATTGTAGCGCGTGCTACAGGACCTTGATAGTTGCCGGTGTCTGCGCGTGCTGAAACGAGGTGAATCTCGTCTTGAGGATTCATGGCAGTAGCCACAGCTGTTGGCAGAACTTCAAACAGACCAAAACGAGCCATCACTCTATGAACAGTCCCGCGATTGTCGTCAGTAGCCATTGCTGCAGCCGCTCCTGCTGGTGGTCTGGGTTTGTCTTGATTTAAATAGTCGGCAAATTTATATAAACCATAGCCAATGACTACCAAGGCCAAGCCTAAACCCCAACCTGCTGCGATGCCCCATGCGATAAACGATACATCGAGTGCGACAGCTAACGCTGCAGCGGCTATGCTTACGAAAGGAGAAAGTAAGAATAGAACAAAAGGGTTCGTGCTTTTGCTGATCAAATTCCATAGCATATAAGTTGCTGCAAATTTAATGCCAGCTCCTACTGGGTTGCGATTTTCTTGGTTCGCCGCTTGATTGGCTTGTTTCCACAGTGCACATGCGAATACAACATCAAATATGACGGTAGACGATAATGCCATGATAAAGAACGTTACGCCGCCCGCTATCATACAGTATTGACCTGCTGTTTTATAACTATCACCAGTTGCCATGGGTTAAGTCCGTATACTGCTGTAAATTCAAGATGAGCAAGAAGTATTAGCGTCATCGTTAAAATTCGGTACTATTGAGTTGCGAAACAACAATAAAAACCGAGGAGATTAGCGATGACGGATTACAATGTTACCGTAGG
>CAISKC010000045.1 GCA_903885895.1 uncultured Legionella sp. | reverse complement strand
CTTGCATGCCATGCAAGCGCTCTCCCAGCTGAGCTATAACCCCAAACTGTCAGATGGCCGCAGTATACGAGAGGCGGGCTGAGGGTGTCAAGTTTTTTCTTAATTCATCACATATTTCTGCTTGCTTTGGTGCTGTAGTCAGTAATATGCGACATTTGTCCATTTAGTACTGACGTTTGAGCTAATCTTTCTGGAATAAATGAAAACAGTCCTAAAGCAAAATTGGACGCACCATCGATGATCCCCAGAAATTTATTTGAGGTCCATTTTATATCACTAGTCAACGAATAATTTTGAGAGCCATTTTCGTCGTGAAGTCTGTTGCGGCCAGCATGCATTCTACGAGCAGCTTGTTGGAGTGCGCAAAGGATGGTGATAGGTATCAAAACCGTGCATGATAGTTTGAAGCAAAGTGTTATAGCAGAGACGAAAAGATAAGCAGTGAGCAGATAGAGTAAGGCTTGAATGATAAATTTGAGGTAGATTTTTCCCATATTTAAACGTACCGTCTGTGCGACAGCTGGATTACGTTTGTGTTGTGAAGAGGGTGATGACAGTAATAGTGTTATCAAACCTAGATTAGTGCGTGAGAACACTTGAGCAGCCAAAGGTTCAGCTCTGGGCGTTGCTGGTGGCTGGGAAGAACGAAAAGGAGTCATTCGCCGAGAGGGTGATGAGAATTTGGCTGAGGAGTTGGGTGTCGGGGAGTAGGGTGTTTGTGGAGAGGATGTTTCGTCATCATCTGCTGAGCCTAATCCCGCATTGAAATACCCACTCTCGTTCTGTCGTCGGTTCATGGTTCCACCTATGATATCCTGTTTCGGATGTTGGTCAGTAGCTGACTTAGACTATGTGCTCGGCCTTGAAATACCAAAAGAGCTTGTTCTGCTTGAGAAATGTGCTGAGTAATGAGCTCTGCAAGCGCTGTTTGGGTGCATATATTGGCGAAAGTTTGTTTCTGATTGGCCAAATCCGAAGAACGGCCTTTTCCTAATGCATTTCGATCGCCATATTGATCCAAATAATCATCTTGCATTTGAAATAAAATACCTAAATGTTGCGCAAATTTTTGTAATGCAGCAATTTCTTGTTCTGAAGGTAGCGCGGCAGTCAGTACGACATTAATACACGCTAGAATCAAACGACCTGTTTTGAGTTGATGAATCGTTTCTAATTGTGTTGCAGAAATATCTGGGCGTTTCAGTGCGGACAAATCTAGACTTTGACCTGAGACCATACCGGAAGGGCCACAAGCTTGGACAAGTTCTTGAATAATAGCCAGTGTTTTTTGTAAGTCCAGCGTTTTAGGTAGGTGCTGCGCTAAAATTTCTATGGCGCATGCTTGTAATCCATCTCCTACTAAAATAGCTGTCGCTTCATCAAACGCTTTATGACAAGTTGGACGTCCACGTCGAAGATCATCATTATCCATGGCTGGTAAATCATCGTGTACCAAAGAATAGGTATGCATTATTTCGATGGATGCAGCCATAATGTCTAAACTGGCTATGGGTAGATCAAATAATTCACCGGAAGCATATACCAATAATGGACGGATGCGTTTGCCACCGGAAAAGAGCACATAATGCATCGCTTCGTGTAATTGCTGAGCGGGGACAGGAAGTTGTTGGATGAGTTCATGCAGAACACGTTCATGCCGTTCTAGGTAAGACGACAATGTGGCGTGTGACATAGTAGTATTAGTCATTGGGCTCCTCATCGGTATTAGGTTGACTGAGATTGACAGATAGTTTCTCTATTTTTTGTTCCGCTTGCCGTAAAGCAGTTTGACAGGTGCGAGCTAAGTGAATGCCTTGCTCAAACTGTTGCAAAGCATCTTCGAGATCTAAGTCCCCTTTTTCTAAACGTGCTACAATGGTCTCTAATTCTGTTATAGATTGTTCAAAATGCTTAGGCTTCGTCATAAGAATCTTGGTATAAGCTGATTTTGGGATTATAACCATAATTAGGTTGTTTTGCCCAATGAAATTGAAGGAGAGTGGATGAAAGTTAAAACATGTTTTGTTTGCAGTCAATGTGCAACGGTGTTTTCTCAATGGTCCGGCCTATGTACACAATGTGGTGCTTGGAATACGATCCTGGAAGAGCATAAATCCGCCTCCTCAGCGCGGATGACGCATTATGCGAATCAACGCTCTGTGGTGACGACGCTGTCTGATGTTGTGATAGATCACCAATCGCGTATGGATTGTGGATTATCCGAGTTAAATCGTGTGCTCGGCGGTGGGTTGGTGGATGGTTCCGTAGTCTTGATAGGGGGCGATCCAGGTATTGGTAAATCGACTGTTCTTTTGCAAACATTGGCCAATTTGTCTATGCATGGCAAAGTCTTATATGTGACGGGTGAAGAATCCTTGCAACAAATTGCTTTGCGGGCGCAGCGTTTACAATTGGCAGTAGATGACATACGGTTACTGGCTGAAACTCAAGTTGAAACTATTTTACAGCATGCCAAACAAGAACAACCTCGCGTGATGGTCATTGATTCTATCCAAACATTGTTTACTGAAACCATCAGTTCTGCGCCAGGCGGAGTGAGTCAAGTGCGCGAAGCGGCTGCGTTGCTGGTGCGCTATGCCAAGATGACCCAGACCGCTATTTTTTTAGTAGGGCATGTCACCAAAGAGGGTGCTTTGGCAGGTCCGAGAGTATTGGAACATATTGTAGATTGTGTGTTGTATTTTGAAGGGCAAGCAGATAGTCGCTTTCGGATGATTCGTGCGGTCAAGAATCGCTTTGGCGCGGCGAATGAATTAGGGATATTCGCCATGACAGAGAGAGGATTGAAAGAAGTTGCGAATCCTTCGGCCATTTTTTTATCTAAGCAACCCGAGCCAACCCCAGGTTCTGCTGTGATGGTGACGTGGGAAGGATCTCGGCCTCTATTGGTAGAAGTGCAAGCACTGGTGGATGAGGCGCATGGGCAACAACCGCGCCGCGTCACAGCGGGCTTAGATCATAATCGTTTGGCTATTTTGTTGGCGGTCTTACATCGGCATGGTGGGATTGCCACGTTTGATCAGGATGTGTTTGTGTCGGTCGTAGGGGGGGTGAAAGTCATGGAAACCGCCTGTGATTTAGCGATACTTGCCGCGATGGTATCGAGTTTTCGAAATCGTATTTTTGATCAGCGTACGGTCATTTTTGGCGAGATTGGTTTGGCCGGAGAAATTCGACCTGTGCCTTGTGGTCAAGAACGCTTACGTGAGGCAAGTAAACATGGGTTTCAATCTGCTATTGTCCCGGCAGGAAATGCGCCCAAACAATGCAAAGATATGGAAATATTTCCGGTGCGGCATGTCCAAGAGGTGCTGGAAAAAATATGTTAGAAAGATTATGATCCCCAGCTATGAAAATTTTACAAGTTTATAAGACATTTATTAATGACTCGATGGGTGGCACGGAACAAGTCATCGCCCAACTTGCTGCGACGCCGAATTGCGCTGAATTCGATCATACGGTTTTATCGTTGACTCGGCAGCCTGCTGGGCTCACTCAAGCGTTTCGGGGCATTAAAAACTTGCGTTATCCGGAACAAATGACGATAGCCTCTAATAGTATGTCTTGGCAGATGTTGCGAGATTTTCCACGGCTTGTGAAAGATTTTGATGTTATCCACTACCATTTTCCTTGGCCGTTTGCTGATCTATTGCATTGGCTTTGGCGTATTCGCAAACCCAGTATCGTGACGTATCATTCTGATGTCATTCGACAAAAATTATTATTACGCTGCTACACACCTTTGATGCATCATTTTTTACGCTCTGTAGACAAGATTGTGGCGACCTCACCCCCTTATTTGGCTAGCAGTGCTGTCTTGCAAACCTATCGTGATAAAACGGTTGTTATTCCATTGGGAATTGATCTTCATACTTATCCACAGCCGTCTGCAGAGCGAATTGCATATTGGCAACAGCGTTTTAGTGGACGCTTTTTTTTATTTGTTGGGATGATGCGTTATTACAAGGGATTACCTGTTTTGTTAGAAGCGTTGCGTGGGACGGATTATCCCTTATTGCTGGTAGGTCAAGGACCTTGTGAACAAGCATTACAAGAGCAAGCCCGGCAATTGAATTTATCCAATGTGCATTTTTTAGGAAATGTATCAGAAGAAGATAAAATGGCATTATTGCACGCATGTTTGGCATTTGTCTTTCCTTCTACGTTGCGTTCTGAAGCATTTGGCGTGTCTTTGTTAGAAGCCGCTATGTTGGGAAAGCCGATGATTTCAACGGAGTTGAGCACTGGTACCTCTTATGTCAATGTGCACGATACCACCGGCTTAGTGGTCCCTCCCAATGACGCTGTTGCCTTGCGCGCAGCATTAACTCAGCTCTGGACCCATCCGGAACAAGTAGAACGTATGGGACAAGCAGCTGTCTTACGGCATCAAGCCTTGTTTACTGGACAACAGATGATACAGGGGTATGAGGATTTGTACCGGAAAGTTGTGAATGAACAAACTATTGTATAGAACTTAATTATTTGTCGTATGGTTTGTCTACGTAGCTGAGGTTATTCATTATTTCTGAGAGTAATTTTTTTTGATGTAGGGTTGGCGCT
>CAISKC010000044.1 GCA_903885895.1 uncultured Legionella sp. | reverse complement strand
CAAACGGGGAAATCAAACGTGATAACAGGTGGATGGCTGAGCCCAATAAGATCATTCCAAAAATATATTTGATGCTATTCATCCATTTTCCCGCTTTGGGTAGGAACTTCCCAGCAGAGGCGCCAAGCAATAACAGTGGGATCCCCATGCCTAATCCTAGGCAAAATAACGCAGATAATCCTAATAATACCGATCCAGCTTCGGCAATGTAGCTCAATGCACCAATTAATGGGGGTGTTACACAAGGGGAGAGTACGAGAATGGATACTGAGCCCATGATAGCTGCATTTAGATAATGTCCTCCTTCGTGACTACGTGTGATGCTTGCAATGCGTGTTTGCCATGCAACAGGTAAACGAAATTCATACACATCAAACATCGATAAAGCTAACGCTACAAAAACCAAGCTCAATGCGCCAATCACCACCGGAGATTGTAATAAAACTTGGAGATTGGCTCCCAATAACGCAATGACGGCGCCAATCATGCCATAGGTCACAGACATACTGAGTACATAACTTAAAGACAGTAAGAAAGCTTTGCGTGTAGAGATCTTGGCGCCATGACCAATGATGATACTTGAGAGTACAGGGACCATGGGCAGAACGCAGGGTGTGAAGGCTAAGAGTAAACCGAAACCCAAAAAGCTTAATAAAATCCACGCGGTATTGGCCGTTTCAAATAATGATTGGACGTCTTGGCTAGAGCGGGGATGCTTAGCGGGAGTAGGTGTCGTGGTTACTGGTTGTGCTTCGGGCTTTAATTCGGGTTGAACTTGCTTGAGCGCATGGTCTTTATCAAAAGTAAGTTGGATATCCCGAGTTTGCGGAGGGTAACAAAATCCTTCATCCGAGCAACCTTGGTAGTGTACGTTGAGAACGTACTCCCAACCAGAAGTGGCTAATACTGGGACAGCCAAGGTTAATTTGTCACGATAAATCGGGATGGTTTGTCCTTGTTTAGAGATTTTGATTTGCGGATCAGGAAAATCAAGAGCGCCAATGCGTAGATGTTTATTTTGTGAGTTTTCTATCCAAATGCGTTCTTGATATAAAAAATAACCACTTTTGATGTCCCAATCTAATTTCAGTGTGTTGGCATCAAATTGACTAAAATGAAACTGAAATATTTGATTTTCAGGTAAGGGTGCGGACAAGCACATCAGGGGCCAGAGTAGGATGCCTAACAAGCAAATTTTTAAACGCATCTGGTATCCAATTTCGATTCATTTAGCATACAGTGTAACCAGTGAAAGAGCGCATGGCAAATTACGATATATAATAAACGCTGTCAAAGCACTAGTTTGGTCATGAAGCATCATCGTCATCTGGACTACCTAACGAAAAATCTTAGAAGAAAATTTTCACGTAACCCTTGAAAAGCGATTTGACGAACCCCATATAGGATGTCATCAGCGTGATCAGCACTGAAATGAGATGTGTACACAAGATCCTCAGGGTTGTGTCCATACAAATTGAAAGATGTCGTTAATTATAAGGAGTTAGGTATGAGCATGAATATTCGTCCTTTACATGATCGAGTCGTCGTAACTCGCATGGAAGATGAGCGTACTACACCCGGTGGTATTTTGATTCCAGATAGCGCTGCTGAAAAGCCAACGCGCGGAAAAGTGATAGCAGTCGGTGCTGGAAAACAATTGGAAAATGGTACAGTTCGCGCTATTGCGGTCAAAGTAGGCGATGTGGTGTTATTCGGTAAATACAGCGGCACAGAAATCAAAGTGGGTGGTCAAGACCAGGTTGTGATGCGCGAAGATGACATCATGGCTGTCGTGGAATAATAATTTATCTTTATAAAGCTCTAATGGGAGAATGCAAATGGCTAAAGACTTACGTTTTGGTGATGAAGCGCGTCAACTCATGTTGGCAGGTGTCAATGCTTTGGCAAATGCGGTACAAATTACAATGGGGCCAAGAGGTCGTAATGTTGTACTAGAAAAATCTTATGGTGCACCTACTGTGACCAAAGATGGTGTGTCTGTAGCAAAAGAAATTGAATTTGCTTGCCGCTTTATGAACATGGGCGCACAAATGGTTAAAGAAGTTGCTTCTAAGACTTCTGATACAGCCGGCGATGGTACAACGACTGCGACAGTGTTAGCACGTGCAATTCTGGTTGAAGGTCATAAAGCAGTTGCTGCTGGTATGAACCCAATGGATTTGAAACGCGGTATTGATAAAGCGGTATTGGTGGTCATCGAAGCGTTGAAAGGTATGTCTAAACCTTGCAAAGATGGCAAAGCCATTGCGCAAGTAGGAAGCATTTCTGCAAACTCTGATGAAGCCATTGGCGCCATCATTGCTGAAGCAATGGAAAAAGTAGGTAAAGAAGGTGTGATCACAGTTGAAGATGGTACAAATATGGTGAATGAACTGAATGTCGTAGAAGGCATGATGTTTGATCGTGGTTATATTTCTCCTTACTTCATTAATAATCAACAAAATATGACAACAGAATTAGAACATCCTTATATTCTGTTGGTCGACAAGAAAATTTCTAGCATTCGCGATATGTTAGCGATATTGGAAGGCGTTGCAAAATCTGGCCGTCCATTATTGATCATTTCAGAAGATGTGGAAGGCGAAGCTTTGGCGACGTTAGTCGTCAATAATATGCGTGGTATTGTCAAAGTATGTGCTGTCAAAGCGCCTGGCTTTGGTGATCGTCGTAAAGCAATGTTGCAAGATATTGCTATTTTGACTGGCTCACAAGTGATTGCTGAAGAAGTTGGTAAGAGCTTAGAAGTTGCTGTATTGGAAGATTTGGGTACTGCAAAACGTGTGGTTGTAACGAAAGACAGTACGACTATTATTGATGGTGCTGGCAAATCTGAAGATATCACTGGCAGAATTAGTCAAATCCGTACGCAAATGGTTGAAACAAGTTCTGATTATGATCGTGAAAAACTACAAGAACGTGTTGCAAAATTAGCCGGTGGTGTTGCCGTGATCAAAGTAGGTGGTGCAACAGAAATCGAAATGAAAGAAAAGAAAGCTCGCGTAGAAGACGCGTTGCATGCAACCAGAGCTGCGGTTGAAGAAGGGATTGTTGCTGGTGGTGGCGTGGCATTTATTCGTGCTAAAGCTGCATTAGATGGCTTAAAAGGCGATAATGCTGATCAAAATGTCGGTATTGACATTCTGCGTCGTGCTATTGAGTCTCCAATGCGCCAAATCGTGGACAATGCTGGTTTTGAAGCCTCTGTTGTTGTGAATAAGGTTGCGGAAAACAAAGGCAATTATGGATTCAACGCTGCGACTGGTGAGTACGGTGACATGGTTGACTTGGGAATTTTGGATCCTACTAAAGTGACTCGTACTGCATTGCAAAATGCGGCATCTGTTGCCAGTATGATGTTGACGACTGAATGTATGGTTGCTGATATTCCTAGTAAAGAAGCTGATGCTGGTGGCGCTGGTGGTATGGGCGGCGGCATGGGCGGTATGGGTGGCATGGGCGGTATGATGTAGTCCAAGCTCCTCTGTAAATAAAAAACCCGCCATGTGGCGGGTTTTTTTTATCGTAGCTGTTATACCATTAATTGATCAAATTTTGCTGCACAAATAAAATCGTTTTGTGATAAGCCTTTTAAAGCGTGCGTCATCAGGGTGATGTGGCAATAATTGTATCCTACCTCAAGATCAGGATGATGGTTTTCTTGATTGGCAATCCATGCTAAAGCATTCACAAAGGCCATGGTTTCGTAGAAATTCTTAAATGAAAATGATTTCTTAATTTGATGATGCTCCGATGTGACAGACCACCCACTGGCTAATTGTGGCATCAATTGTTTGATTTGAGCTGGATCCAATGCTTGGCCAATCCCTTCACATGCTTCACAGTGTTTTGTAATCAAAGAGCTTGTCATAATTTATCCTTTTATGATGTCAAAATATTCGCGCAAAAACCGCTGGTTTTGTGCAGCAGTGCCAATAGTAACACGCAGAAAGGAATCCATACCATAAGGATGGAGTGGTCTGACAATGATCCCACGCTCTTGTAATTTTTTGCCGATGATTGCGCCATCTTGACCACAATCTAGGGTGATAAAATTAGCTGAAGAAGATAAATAACGTATTTGATGTGCGTCAAGTTGCTGCGTCATGATATGGCGTTCTTGAGTGATATGCTGTTGTGTACGCAGTACAAAATCTTGATCATCAAGCGCTGCACAAGCTGCTTGCATAGCGATAATATTCGCAGTGAATGGCAAATGAATTTTCTGAATGACAGCCGTGATTTGTGGATCAGCAATGGCATATCCCAAACGTAAGCCAGCTAACCCATAAGCTTTAGAGAAAGTACGAGTGATAACTAAATTTCGATAACGTTGGAGCAATTGAAGCGTTGGAAGACTGTTTGGTGGTAAAAACTCATAATAGGCTTCATCTAAGACCAATAGAGTTGAGGTTGGGATATTGTCTAAAATTCGTTCTATATCTGGTAGTTCAAGCATCAAACCTGTGGGATTGTTGGGATTGGCAATAAAAATCAATGCGGTTTTAGGTGTGCATGCTGCAAGCAATGCCGCAATGTCCACCTGATAATTCTGAGTAGGCGCCGATACGACCTCGATCCCCAGCATATGAGCTTGGATGGCGTAAGAGCTGAAAGCATAGTCGTGTGTTAACATAGGCTTATTGTGATGCAATGCAAAACAGATAAGCAGTAGTCCAAATAAAGAGTCAGATCCATTAGCGATGGTGAGCATATTGGGCTCAACATGTAAAAAGTCGCTTAATTTCTGACGCAGTGGATGATGCGCAGCCATTGGATAACGAGAAATGAGATTTGGATTTAAGTGCTGAAATACGTCCATGACTTTGGGGCTGCAACCCAGCGCATTTTCATTGGAAGCGAGTTTGATGATATCGCTGATCCCATACTCGTTGGCAACTTCTTCAATACTTTTACCTGGAACATAAGGCGACAAAACTTGGATCCCTTTATGAGGGAGAACGGTAAAATCACAACCCATGATATAGCTCCTTGCAGTTGATCTATCAAATACGCTACAGTTTCCATTCCAACCTACATCATGGAAGAAAAATGCACAAACGTGGCTTTTCATTTATGGAAATTTTGATAGCATTGCTTCTGATTAGTAGCATATCACTAGCATTATTAAAACAACAATGGCAAATAAACCGAGTGCGCATGCAGGTGCAACGGCAAAATCTGCGCTGGTTACAAGAGAGCAATCAACGAGAACAGGGCATGAGTCTGCTGGAGTGCTTGCTAGGCTTGGGACTTGCATTGTTGCTGATAACTCTCGTCATGCAGCAATATCTGCAAATTAAGCAACAAAGTTATTTGGCCGTGCAAGCTATGACACAATCTTCACGTTTACAAATGGTCGTTGATTTGTTGCGGCGCAGGGGGCATCAAGCTGGGTTCACACCTTGCTTGCCCATTGCTCATCTTGCTAGTTTCGATCATCAAACGCGTAAACCTTTGCAAACAGTTGAAATCAATCAGCAACCGTTCTCCAAACTAACGTTTTACCGAATGTCAGACAATTTTGTACCAGTATTACCTTTGCCAGGAAAAGATACGTTTACGCTGTTAGGCAAATGGCGGCCGCGTCCGCAGCATGCGTTGATCGTTACGGATTGTCAGCATGCGGAAGTTTTGAATGCTTACCAAATCAACGCGCATGAGATTCGATTTTCTCAAGCAACAAGATTTGCATATCATGTCCCGGTTTATTTGGGTGAGTGGTTAACAGAATCTTTTTGGGTTTCAACCAATAAACGCGGACAGCCAGCATTATTTTATATGCAGCATCAGCATGCAGAAGAATTGTTGTCTGAAGTACATGGTATGCAAGGTGATTTAGCAAGCCATAAACAACAACGTGTGTTGCGTATTAATATGGATTTGGAGGCAACAAAACCATTATCACTCGTTATTCGGATGTATCATTTATGAAACAACAAGGATTTGTATTGATCACGATCATTTTAATGCTGACAGTGATGACTTCATTGGTGTTTGCAAATATGCGTTGGGTTACGTTGTATTGGAAACGCTATACGGATCTGCAGCGATTTGAGGAACGCATGACGCAATTTGAGCGCATGGCAGATTCATTGGCTAACAGATTTGAGGGGCATCCACAGGTTGGTTGTTTTATCAAATACCAAGATGATGAAGTATTAAAGCAGAGTATTTTGCAAAACGGATGTAAAGTTGCATCTTACTATCGTTATGGCATCCATGATTTGGGGGTGTATCCCTGTGTCAAATTCGCTTCAACACTCAGTTCTCATCATTGGTTGCTCTCGGTGATGGATGAACGCTTACCGCACAAATTGCTGCAATTACGCATCGCAACGCCAGTGCCAGAGCAACCTTGCCCGAAAACACAGATTGTCACGATTCAACATTCTTTTTTAACCCGTCGCTTACTATCTTAGATACTTAAATAAGTAGCCTATACTTATTATAACATCTGATCATTGTGACTAGTTTAGGTCAAGTCCAAATTTTGCTGTAAATTCCCATTTATCCGGCCCATCGAGTTAGT
>CAISKC010000043.1 GCA_903885895.1 uncultured Legionella sp. | reverse complement strand
TTGATATCGCAGGTTTTACAATGGATACAATTTTGCGTATTAATTTGCAAATTTAATCCATTTGGACCGTTGATAATTTCATAGACACCTGCGGGACAATATCGGGTTTCTGGTGAGGCATAGCGATAATAATTCACGGATATGGCTATGGAGCGATCTTTTAATTTCAGATGACAAGGTTGATTGTCTTCATGAAATGTATTGGTTAAATACACAGACGATAGCAAATCATAAGTGAGTACGCCATCCGGTGGCGGATATTGAATTTTCGGACTATTCTTAGCGAGTTTAAGATGCTTACTATCTGAACGGCGATGATGGAGTGTCCAAGGAGATTTGCCATGGCTGAGATAGGTTTCAAAGGCTGCCACCGCTAATCCTGTCCATAATCCATACCGAAACCCAGGCCGGATGTTTCTGACTTGATATAATTCTTGTCCTAGCCAAGAGGATGTGACGGCTTTGGGATAGGCTAGATTTTCATGAATGGGGGTTTGTGTGGTTGTGGTTAATAGGTCAAAACAGGTTTCTGCTGCTAAGACACCAGACTGCATAGATGTATGAATGCCTTTGATTTTAGCGACATTTAAAAATCCAGCGCCATCGCCGATGAGCATGCCACCAGGAAAAGTTAATTTGGGAATAGATTGCCAACCCCCTTCATTCAAAGCGCGTGCACCGTAACCGATCCGTTCACCGTTTTTCAATAAACTCTGTAACATTGGGTGGGTTTTAAATCGTTGTAATTCACCGAAAGGGTTTAACCAGGGGTTACTATAATCCAAGCCAATGACCAATCCCAATGCTATTTTATCTTCGGCCATGTGATAGACGAAAGATCCGCCATACGTAGATCGAGAAAGCGGCCAGCCGATGGTATGTAATACTTCCCCTAAACGATGTTGCGCTTTGGGAATGCTCCAAACTTCTTTTAAACCGATAGCATAAGTCTGTGGATCGCAGGCGCTGCGCAAATGAAAACGTTTCATCAATTGTTGGCTAAGCTGTCCGCGGCAGCCTTCAGCAAAGAAAGTTTGCTTGGCTTTGAGATGCATGCCTGATTGATAATTAGGGGTTTTATTTCCATCTTTATCAATGCCTAAATCACCTGTTGCGACACCGATTACGTGATGATTTTCATCAAAAAGAATGCGCGATGCGGCAAATCCTGGATAAATTTCACAGCCTAACCCTTCCGCTTGCTTCGCTAAAAACTGGCAAAGATCGCTTAAAGAAATAATATAGTTTCCATCATTACGCATGGGTTTTGGGGTAGGCAGACGCCAAGCATGGTCGGCACTGAGATAATAAAAATGATCAGCGGTCACTGGGGTGGATAAGGGTGCGGTTTGCCAGGTATCTGGTAAGAGGGTCTGTAGCGTTTTTGGTTCAAGCACGGCACCGGATATAATATGCGCACCTATCTGTGCCCCTTTTTCCAAAACACAAACACTTATATTTTGTTTATGTTGCTGGGCTAATTGTTTTAAACGGATCGCAGCGCTCAGTCCAGCAGGACCTCCCCCTACAATCACGACATCGTATTCCATCACCTCATGTTGTGACATGATTTTTCCTTAATTCCTATTTTTATCCCCGCGCTCCTCAAGGGAGAAGGGCGTATCTCTCAGGACTCAACTTTATAGATGTTGTCTAAGTTTGCCATAATTATTAGGTTGAGGCTATGGTACTAAGAGATGATCTCAGAGCCTAGGCATTAAAAATTAATTGATATTTGAATGTAGGGGCGACCGGCGGTCGCCCTTCTAACAAATCACAAAGATACGATGATGATTTAGGATGAAGAGATCGATTAATTTTTCATAAGCAGGATCTGGAGATGATTTGCAATCAATCTCCGAAACGGTATAACATTTTGATCTTCAAACTTTTCGGTGTATCCTGTAGGTTACTCAGCTTAGTGGAGCAAGGCATGTTGCCTAATAAGTGTAATATTGATAACAATGATCGTGTCAACCGTACCGTAATCGGAATTATCCTGTGTTTGGGCGTTCTGTTAGGGATGGGCGCGTTTTTTTATTTTTTAGTTGGCGTGATATTGATTGCCGAAGGCGCCATGGGATGGTGTGCTATTCCATCTATGATTGAAAAATGGAAACTAAAGCAGAAAAAATAGGGTCTGATACGGAGATGCTTGCTTATCAATAAACCCAAATGCTAAAATCTTTGCTGAAGTTTTTTGATAGGTGGTATATGAGAACGCATGAATGCACCCAGGTAAATGAGACAAACATTGGTCAAACTGTAACAATTTGTGGTTGGGTGCATAATCGCCGTGATCATGGCGGGGTGATTTTTTTAGATATTCGCGATCATTCCGGCTTGTTGCAGTATGTGTATGAACCCGAACAGAAAGATACGTTTGCTATCGCAGAAACCATGCGGCATGAATATGTTGTGCGGGTAACAGGCTGCGTTCGGGCTAGACCGGATGGTATGCAAAATGATCATCTTGCAAGCGGAAAAATAGAAGTCCTTGGCTCAAGCTTGGAAATATTGAATCAAGCTCAAACGCCGCCTTTCTTACCTGATGACTATCAAAAGGTAGGAGAAGATCTCCGTTATCGTTATCGCTATTTGGACTTGCGCCGCTCGCAAATGCAAGCAAATTTACGTTTGCGCCATCAGGTGACGCGTGTGATGCGCGATTATCTTAATGCGCAAGACTTTATCGATATTGAAACACCGATGCTCACCAAAGCAACGCCAGAAGGCGCACGCGACTATTTGGTGCCTTCGCGAGTGCATCAAGGTGAGTTTTATGCTTTGCCGCAATCGCCACAATTATTTAAACAGTTATTGATGATGTCGGGATTCCCCAAATATTATCAAATCGTACGATGTTTTCGCGACGAGGATTTGCGTGCGGATCGCCAACCAGAATTTACGCAGCTCGATATTGAATTAGCCTTTATTGATCAACCTACTGTGATGGTATTGATCGAGGGTTTATTGCGAACTATTTTTCACGAAATATTAGATATCACCTTACCTGAAAAGCTGCCAACTATGGCCTATGCCGAGGCGATGCGTCGCTTTGGATCAGATAAGCCAGATTTACGCAATCCGCTCGAATTAGTGGATATTGATGATTTGATTCGTGACAGCGATTTTAAAGTATTTGCAGCCGCGGCCCAGACGTCAGGTAGTCGAGTGGTTGCTCTGAAATTGCCAGCGGGCTGTGAATTAAGTCGTAAAGAACTGGATGATTATGCGTCCTTTGTTGGTCAATATGGTGCTAAAGGTTTGGCATATATCAAGGTCAATGATTTGTCACAAGGTATTGCTGGTCTGCAATCGCCTATCTTGAAGTTTCTAAGTGGACCAGAAATAAATGCGATTTTAAAGCGCGTGGATGCGGTTACGGGTGATGTGGTGTTCTTTGGCGCAGATCGTGAAAAAATAGTAAATGATGCCATGGGTGCTTTGCGCTTGAAACTAGGCCAAGATCGAAATTTATTAACGCATGATTGGCAGTTGGTATGGATAGTTGATTGGCCTATGTTTGAAAAAGATGAGCACACTGGCGCTTTGCAAGCGATGCATCATCCATTCACATCGCCGCAAGATTTGGATCTGAAGCGTTTACATGAGCATCCTACGCAAGCAGTGGCTAAAGCATATGATATTGTGATTAATGGCTACGAAATTGGTGGTGGTTCTATTCGGATTCACCAACCACAGTTGCAACAAGAGGTATTTAATTTATTGGGTATTGATGCTGAGACTGCTAGAGAGAAATTCGGCTTTTTGCTGGATGCTTTACAATTTGGTTGTCCTCCGCATGGTGGGATTGCATTAGGTTTGGATCGCTTGGTGATGTTACTCACGTCTTCCACATCTATTCGCGATGTGATTGCGTTTCCTAAAACGCAATCTGCCACTTGTTTGTTGACCAATGCACCTTCTCCTACCGGCGCAGCACAATTGGCAGAATTGGGTATTCATGTTCAACCCAAACCCGTGTGATACGGAAGCTGCTTTATTGGCGCGCTGTCGTGCTATAGAAGGATATAGTTTGGGCCATTTGGCCCAACATTTGCAGTTGTGTATTCCAGAAAATGCTTTGCAACGTAAAGGATGGGTAGGCACTGCGTTGGAAAAAGTGTTGGGTACCACCGCAGGGAATCAAGCGTTACCTGATTTTGTGGAGCTGGGTATTGAGCTCAAAACCCTACCCATTAATGCCGAAGGCAAACCTGCAGAATCAACCTTTGTGACAAGTATTCCATTGTTGACGATTCGTAACCAAACCTGGGAAACATCACAGTGTTGGGCCAAATTACGGCGCGTGCTTTGGATTCCAATTGAAGCGGATCCAGCTTTAGCCTTTGCTTATCGCAGAATTGGTAAAGCGCTATTATGGACGCCATCTCTAGCGGAACAAGCTGTCCTAGCGCACGACTGGATAGACTTAGCGGATATGATAAGTCAGGGAAGGTTGCATGAATTGAATGCCCATCGGGGAGAGTATCTGCAAGTGCGTCCTAAGGCCGCAGATGCGCGGTCTTTATGCTATGGTTTGGATGAGTTTGGTCAGAAAGTTTTAACCATGCCGCGAGGCTTTTATTTACGTAGCAGTTTTACTGCAAGCAGTATACTTGTCGCTAATGACAAGTATATATTATCCTAGAAAAAGTAGTTACAATCTACTACGATGCGCTCACCGATAGTCGGTTGGTCGTGATGCGCCTCCTCAGCTCGAACGAATAAGGGAATACCAATACTCAGATAAATCTATAGCAGCGCAGGCTTGTCTGCGGGGTCTAATTCCAAAGGATGAATAATTGCGGATGGATGAGCAAAAGAATTTCTCAGCATTGCATGATTGGTTTCTTACCCAGCAAGGGCAAGATGTGGCTACTGCTTTTACAAATGAATTGCAGAGGGCGCAGTTTTGGGATCGCGGTCAATGTTTATTACAATTAGGCAATTGTGGTGAGAATACTTGGTTAGACATGCTATCTTATCGAGCGAAATGGATCATCAATCCCGGTGTACTCCCAAATAAAAATACTATAGTGAGCACCATAGGCGCCATCCCATTCGACCGAGAAAGTATGGATTGTATTATTGCTCCGCTTACCATAGAAACTTGTGGTCGCGAGAAAAATCCTTTGGATGAAATTGATAGGATCTTAAAGCCCATGGGATACCTGGTTTTTTTAGGAATCAATCCATGGAGTTTTTGGGGAGCGTCTTTACGTTGGGGCCGATTATCTTGTTTTGCGCAAATATCCTCAGCATTTAGTTCGTCTTTATCATTAAAACATGCTATGGTATCGCGCGGCTATCGGCAATGTTGGTTATCAAGTTTCTATTACTTACCACCTGTAGGTAGTGAATATTGGTTACGGAAGCTGGAGTTTTTAAATCAAATGAGTAAAATGGTCTGGCCTTATCCGGCAGGGTTTTATTGTTTGATTCTACAAAAACATGATCCTTGTATGACAGTATTACCACGAAATGTGCGTAATGAATTACATTTAATACAAATTTAATATATTTGGATAACATATGAACAATATTACAGCACATATTAATGAAGTATTTGAACGTTCAACCTTGTTATTTTCGAAAACTGAGATTGATAATGCCTTAGATATCATGGCGCAGGATATTCAGGAAAAATTATCCGATAAAAATCCAGTGCTTCTATGTGTGATGATAGGGGGGTTAGTACCATTGGGAAATTTATTAATTCGTTTAAAATTTCCTTTAGAAGTGGATTATGTTCATGCCACACGTTACCAGGGCGCCACGACTGGCGGACAAATACAGTGGATCGTGAAACCACGAACCGATTTACGTAATCGAACAGTATTGGTGGTAGATGATATTTTAGATGGTGGCATTACTTTGAATGACATTCTTCATGAAGTCAAAGAGATGGGTGCTGCAGAAGTTTATAGTGCTGTATTAGTAGATAAATATCAGAAACGCCAGCCAGAAGGATTGCAACAAGCTGATTTTGTAGGGCTTAAAGTTGAGGATCATTATGTGTTTGGCTATGGTATGGATTATAAAGAATATTTACGCAATGCGCCTGGGATCTATTGTGTAGCGCCGGAGTACGCGTAAATATTGGAGCCAAGTATACGTCATTTTTGACCTTAAACCGTTGATGCATCATGCAATGGAAAGCGATTTAAGGCTTTGCCAATTTTTTGATAGAGCACGGGTAGCCATTTTGGTTGAGCAAGGATATTCGTGGCAGGTTTATTTTTTCGTAGGTCATTCGGCGCAATAATGAGTTGCACATGACTTAATCCAACACGATGTGTTAATAAAAACAGCTCATCTATCGCACTATCTCCCACAGCGAGACATCCGACTGAAGCGGCTTTACCGTGTAGAAAAATGTCACCCCCCAATTTACGGCGGCCATCTTTATTGGCTTGTTGCTGATCAAATTCATTGGGATAATTAATCATCATCGATAAATGCATCGTACTGTACGGGTTGAAAGTAGTGAGTCGATAAATACCTTCTGGAATTTGTCTGTCATATTCTTTTAATTTCGGACCTAACCTACCGCTATAAGCAGTGAGTGGGTAAGTATGGATATAACGCCAGCTATTTTGTTGATCTTTCGCCCATAATTGAATGTTCTGTTCTTTTTTAAAAGCCAGTAAAGCAATATCTTTAGGGGGATATGCTACCCCAGCTTTGTAAAAATGCGCCATCAATTGCGGCTCTTTACGTAAGCCATAACGAAGGACAGCCGATTTGATAGCTTGTGACGGGCTAATGTGATA
>CAISKC010000042.1 GCA_903885895.1 uncultured Legionella sp. | reverse complement strand
TGAGATGGAGCGTCGCTACAAACTGATGAGTAAGTTTGGCGTACGTAACCTTGCTGGCTTTAATAAGAAAATTTTAGAAGCCGAAGAAAAAGGTGAAAGACTCACCAATCCATTTAGCTTGACGCCAGATGATCCAGAGCCAATCTATAAAGCGCCCGTGACATTCAGGAGTATGGGTTTAGTTGGCATGACCCCTATAGGGGACTCGGTGGCCTAGGCGCATCCAGCGCGCAGTTTTTAGCGGTATATCAAGCCTACGCGCAAATTCGAGGACAACAAGTAGAACAAGAAACCTTATTGCAAGACTATTGGGATTTGTCTGCAACCCAACCTGGCATCCGTCCAAGCGGTTATGATCTATTAGCACAACGCTCACAGGGATGTGTTTACCTGAATCGTCATACCGAGACTTATGCCGACTATACTTGGTCATTCCCTGATTTGGGCTTCATTTTACTCCACTCTAAACGCAAAATGGCAACCCACGAGCATTTGCAAAAATTAGTCTTAAATAACATAACGGATCAATTAAGTGATTTGGTCGAATATGCAAAATCTGCTTTTATTGATCATTCATCCTACCATTTGGTCGAAGCGGTGAAAGCGTATCATCAAATTTTAGCGGAGCAAGGATGGGTCGCAGAGCATAGTTTGCGTTGTATTCAACGTTTGTATCAAGACACCGATGCGTTGGCGATCAAAGGCTGCGGTGCCATGGGCTCAGACGTATTATTATTGTTGGTTAAGCAAGCACAGATGACCGAGCATATGACGCGTTTAACTCAGGCTGGTTGGCATATTTTAGCGACTAGTGAGTCGGTATATACCTTTCACGCCTGAGTTTTAAGCAACATCCCAAAGATTATGTCCTATTGAAACTCGTGGATGGCCCATCCCCTGACAAATCATCACTTGCCTCGTTTTCAAGCTTAGGATTCAACCTTTCCAAAAGATCTTGAACCAAAGCCCGCATCACGTCCTGATCTTCAATCTTTAATTCTGTACCGCTTTCAATAGCAACAGTGATGCGTTTCGAAAATCCTATACAGAGGTCACTGAACGCGCTGGTCACTTTGGTTTCAAAATCAATGAGCTCAATTCGACTATCATCTATTTCAGTGAGCAATCCAAATAAATTAGCCCGAAAAGTAGTAACATTGCGTAGTAACTCCTGATTAAGTTCGCATGCATCAGAACCCCAAGCAGGCGCAAGAAGAGCCAATACTTGATCAACTGCACTTAGCAAGGAAGATACTTTTTTTTCAATGGGACTATGTATACAACTCAGTTCTATATGAGAAAAGTCTTGCGCCAGATCAAACGACGGATTGGGTGGCCTTGAAAATAGATTCACCACCGACAATAATGATCTTACTAACAAAGCAAGGAACCAATTTCTGTTCGCATGCTCGTTTGGAATCGGTAATACGGGTAAATTTTGGGAGTACTTGGCAAGATCCGCTTGCAGTTTTTCTGGTGTCAAAGTCTTTGAATACGCATCAAAAGGTAGCGTCATCTTGGCAGAAAATACTTTAGTTTGTTTTTGTGCGGCAGCTGGATCAGCAGATAACGCTGCAGTCTGAATAGACTGAAAATCCATCAGCATGGCCGAGCAACCACTCAAAATAGCTCTTAGTATAATTTTTTTAAAATCCTCATCAGAGTATTTTTGTCTGATTGCAGCATATTGCTTGAAATCTTGTCGAATTGAGGGATCTAGTTCTGGCAGATTCGCTTCAAAAATTTGCTCTGAAATAGAACCCAACAAAGGCACTAAAATTTCTTGGACTGGGTCCTTCGCTTGCATCACCGCATAATATAATTGTTCTGTTGTGCTGCGATCTACTTTCACCGAATCAAATATGCGTCCTAGATGCCCCAAGTCACCTTTGTCTATGACTTTATGTTTGTATTGCAATGGTAAACCTGTATTAAAATAACCCGAGGTCACTCTCATTTTTCTTAATACACCTGGGGTTATTTGCGCTTTAAATTGACTAGTAATCTTATTTATCAAATCTGTTTTGGCCTGAGTCATGAGTTTGCTCCAATCAAAATAAGCATAATTTATATTATAGTCGATCCCGGAAAAGTCGAACTTAAAACAACCAAAAAGCCTCATTAAACAACCATAAAGAGGTTGGGCCAAGAGGTATCGTCACATTAAGAAGTAATATCGCGCTGTGTGCATTATTGGGCCTTGGCCTAATGCACAGTAGACTTCAACGACCTTTTTCAGGATAATATGACATCTTCATTTTATGGCAAAATAATTATGAGCCTATTAGCAGTTTCCAGCGGTCGCGATATTCCCAATGATGTGAATGTTATTATTGAAATTCCTATGCACGGGTTACCAGTCAAATACGAAGTTAATAAAGACTCTGGGGCTCTCTTTGTAGATCGATTTTTATCAACCTCCATGGTTTACCCGATTAATTATGGCTA
>CAISKC010000041.1 GCA_903885895.1 uncultured Legionella sp. | reverse complement strand
TTGATAACTTTAAATTCTAATTCTTTGCCTTCTAAATAAGAAGAATCACGCACAGGTCGTACGTCTACTAACGATCCTGGTAAAAATGCGCGAATGGTGCCAATTTCTACAGTAAAACCACCTTTAACTTTACCAGAAATCAAACCAGTAACCGTCTCGTTATTATCATAACTTTTAGACAGTTTACGCCAAGATTCTTGTCGTTTTGCTTTTTCACGAGACAACTGAGTCTCGCCATGACCATTTTCTACAGAATCCAGCGCCACTTCAACAATATCACCCACTGCAATTTCTAGAAGTCCATCTTTGTCGTAAAACTCTTCAATTGCGACAGTTCCTTCGGATTTCAGTCCTGCATTTAAGACAACAAAGTCCTCATCAATACCAATGACTGTGGCATCAATAATCGCACCGGGATAAAAACGTTTGTTGACAATGCTTTGTTCGAAAAGCTCTCTAAAACTTGACATAATTATAGAACTCATAAGATTGTTATCAGACACATCAATAACAAATAGGTTAATGAAACAAATGAAATCAAATCGTGATTTCGCCTAGAGCCGGTTGATTTAAACTAAAAAATTACCAACAGGCCCTACGGATGCGATAAGTATAAACCTCGCTCCGCGGCCAATTGTAATATACTTTTTAAGACATGTACAATGGTTAAACCTGTTGTATCAAGCTGAATAGCATCTGCTGCCGGCATGAGCGGCGCATACTGGCGCGCCATATCACGCGCATCCCGTTCGGACAATTCTTCAATCACAGTTTGCAAATCACTTTCTATCCCCCGCCCTATTAATTGTAAATAGCGACGATTGGCGCGTTCTTCGGCCGTAGCATATAAATAAATTTTTAAAGGCGCATTGGGAAACACAACGGTCCCCATATCTCGCCCATCTGTAACCAGGCCAGGCCATTGTGCAAACTCACGTTGACGATCTAATAAAGCGGCACGCACATGCGGCAAAGCAGCTAAGCGCGATGCTTCTTGACCGACTTGCTCAGAACGAATCAGATCCGTAATATTCTGCTCACCCAAATAAACCAATTGATGATCCTGATCATGCAGGGAAAATTGCAAGGGTAAAGCGCGTGCCAATTCAATCAAGCGTTCCAATGTATGGGGATAATGCACCAAATCTTGGAGTACAGACACCGCAAATGCCCGATAAATGGCGCCGCTATCTAAAACATGCCAATCCAAAATCTTGGCTAATTGATGGCACAGAGTCCCTTTACCTGTCCCACTAGGGCCATCCAAAGTAATCACTGGGGGACTGATTAATTGCGTTATCACTGATGCGCCTTGGAAAAGTCTGTCATAAAGTTTAATAAAGCATCCACACCCGCCATAGGCATAGCATTATAGATACTAGCACGGATACCACCCACCAATTTATGGCCTTTGAGTGCATACAAACCAGCTTGCTCAGCCTGCGCTACAAAGGTTGCTTCTAATTCTGCACTAGGCAAGAAAAAGCAAACATTCATCAGTGAACGATACGCTTTCTCTACTTTACAATGATAGAAAGGCGACGTATCGATATAATCATAAAGCTTGGCTGCTTTTTGTAAATTTCTCTGCTGCATGACCGCAATGCCACCTTCAGATTGAAGCCATTGAAACATTTTATACGCCATATAACAACAGAAAGTGGGCGGTGTCGCATACAACGAATGATGCTTCGCATGCACCCGATAATCTAACATCGTTGGGATCGGTAATTCTGGAAGGTGTTGTAACAAATCTGCACGGACAATCACGACCGTCATCCCAGCAGGGGCGATATTTTTTTGTGAGCCCGCAAAAATCAAGCCATAATCACTCACCGTCAACGTTTCAGATAACAAACTTGACGTCATATCCACTACCAGCGGTAAATTTTGACCAAGCTTAGGAGGCTCTGGAAAGCGCACACCATTGACTGTTTCATTTTCAGCGTAATAAACATAAGTCGTATTATCTTGTATCTGCCACTGCAATGGATCAGGAACACAAATAAATTCCTCAGCTGCACTTGCAATACAGTAAGCAGAGCGGAGGCGTTTTGCTTCTTCAAAAGCCATTTGCGACCATATTCCAGTCACAAAATAACCGCCAGACTGATGTTGCGATAATAAGTTCATAGGAACCATCGCAAAATGAGTGCGCGCAGCACCACCAACAAACAATACGTGATAATTTTCTGGAATGTTGAGCAATTGGCGCAAACTAGTTTCCGCATCTGCCAGCATCGTCATAAAAGCAGGCGTACGATGACCAAGTTCAATGACAGACATACCTTGACGCTGCCAATCAAACCATTCTTCATGCGCAGCCCGCATGACAGGTTCCGGCATCATCGCCGGACCCGCGCCAAAATTATAAATCGGTGCTTTCCTGTAGTTCTGGGAGTTCTGGGACATCTTGGATATCCTCAATTCGTTGCATACCGACCACGCGCTCACCTGGTGTCACATTGATCAAGCGCACCCCTTGCGTATTGCGACCAATAATCGACAATTCGCTCACTTTAAAACGTACCAACGTACCTTGATCCGTGATCAACATCGCTTCATCTTCATCATTCACTTGCACAGCTCGCACAACTGCGCCATTGCGCTCGTTCACTTGAATTGAAATCACACCTTGCCCACCACGTCCAGTAATACGATACTCATCAATATTGGTACGTTTGCCATACCCCATTTCAGTTGCGGTTAAAATCGTACCATCTGGTTTCGCGACCACTAATGAAATAACCGTTTGCTCTCCGCTCAATCGAATACCGCGCACACCTCGCGCCGTACGGCCCATCGGACGAATCAACGTTTCAGCAAACCGAATGACTTTACCAGCATCCGAAAACAACATAATGTCTTTAGAGCCATCGGTAATATCAACACCTACCAATCTGTCATTTTCATCCAAATCAATCGCGATGATACCCGAGCTTCTTGGTCGTGAGAAAGCTGACAAAGGTACTTTCTTGACGGTACCTTGTTTGGTGACCATGAACACAAATTTGTCTTCTTCATATTCCCGAACTGGCAACATCGCATTGATCGATTCATTTTCCGCCAACGGTAAAATATTAATAATTGGTTTGCCCCGCGCAATTCTACTCGCTAACGGTAATTCATACGCTTTCAACCAATATAATTTGCCATGATTAGAAAAACACAGCAACGTATCATGCGTGCTAGAAATCACTAATTTATCAATAAAATCTTCTTCTTTCACATTGGTGGCTGATTTACCTTTACCGCCACGATGTTGTGCCTGATACATAGAAATGGGTTGGTATTTCACATAGCCTTGATGCGACAACGTCACCACGACAGCTTCTTCTGTGATCAAATCTGCAATCGTCAAATCTTCTTGCGAAGCAATGATTTCCGTCCGGCGTGCATCTCCAAATTGGGCTTTGACCTCTTGGATTTCTGTGCGAATAATATCCATCAAACGTTCCGGAGAACCCAGAATATCCAATAAATCGGCAATCACAGCTAACAAACCTTCGTATTCATTTAAAATTTTATCTTGTTCCAAAGCAGTCAATCGGTGTAAGCGTAAATCAAGAATCGCTTGCGATTGTTCAGGAGATAAACGATAGCCTTCGTCCGTCAAACCATACTGTTCAGGTAGGTCATTCATACGACAGATATCATCTCCGACTTTCTCTAACATGCTTTTAACTAACCCTGGCTGCCATACTTGTGCCATCAATTGCTCTCTGGCAATCAAGGGCGTACCGGCTTGTTTAATCAAGGTAATCATGTCATCAATATTAGCCAGAGCAATGCCCAGCCCTTCTAAGAGATGCGCACGCATTCGTGCTTTTTTCAATTCAAAAATACAGCGACGTGTCACGACTTCTCGTCGATGTTTCAAAAAATGTTCTAAAATCGGTTTGAGACCAAGCGTCATAGGCTGCCTATCCACCAAGGCCACCATATTAATCCCAAATACAACCTGCATTTGCGTATGCGCATACAGATTGTTTAAAATCACCTCAGCAATTTCACCGCGTTTTAACTCAATTACGACCCGCATGCCTTGCCGATCCGACTCATCACGAAGACCAGAAATCCCTTCAATTTTCTTATCAC
>CAISKC010000040.1 GCA_903885895.1 uncultured Legionella sp. | reverse complement strand
GAGAAAAAAAGAAATTGCTTCATCGTGATCACTCTGAGATAATTTCTTCGCTTGCAAAAACAACGGAATATTAGGTGATCACACTAGGCGATAATCGGTGATCACGTTCGCAGGAATACCCAATCTGTTGGCAATCCCCAAAAGTCATGAAAGTTTTGTTGGATGTCAGTCTGCGTGGCATCTAAAAGTTGTTGTAGATTATATTTGGCTGATTCTAAATAATCAGGAGAAGGCATGCCGAAAGTCGACGGTATGCCTTGACGATAAGATGTTTTTGTACTGGTATGTCCTTCCGAGTCGGTCGTAATGGTTGTCTTCTTGGTCGCATTTGCTAAACCTGGAAAGCGCCTTAAAGTTGATGGTAATACTCTTTCAAAGGCAGACCAATCCGCTGCATCCGAAAGATCTTGTGGTGTGATTTTTTTTTAAATAAGTTTGTTCCCAAGGTCTTAATTGAGTAAACCAACTAGGAGGATCTTGATCTCTAATTGTTCGAAAAACCACTTTGTTGGTTTCGGTCATTTTTGGGACGACCACAGTTTCAACGATATGCATGGTGATAGTGTCTACCGCCACATCGCTGATAATGTCTTGGCGTGGATGATGTTGCCAGGCCCAATAGGCTGAGCCCAAGCTAATGTCTTTTGTTTTCAAATGAGGATTACTCAATTTCGCTAAACGTTCGATAAAATGGCCTACTATGTCATAATATTCTTTGGTCGAAATAGATCTCTGGCTTAATGATTCGAGTTCTTCGTTTAGCGCTGTTCTCAAAGATGCTTGTATGGTGTTTTTTTCGGTATCATTTTCGAAGGACATATTATCTAACGCAAAGCATGCGCCTTCGGTATAAGCGTTCAGTCTATCGTACAGGGCTTGTTGAACGTTATATGTGGTTTGATGTTGTTCAGCTGAACTGTCCATATAAAGCACCAAATAAATATCTTATTGATTTATTATAGTACATTTTGTTATATAAGTTTTGTTTCAGATTAAAAGGTTTTGTCGCTTAAATCCAGCGACAAAACCATATTATGCTTTCTAGGGGACAATATAATCAAAGAACATGCCAATCCTTTGTACATCGAACACATGATGATGGGCACCGAATAACAGATGGCTTAAGTAGACAAATAAGCTCATTAAACCTAGACATCGGATCGCATATACCACGGTATAACGTTTGTTCGAGAGAATGTATTCAGGACGCTGTGTTTTGTTAAAAGACAGATAATAGCCTGCTTTCGCCATGCTCAGTACGCATGCAGCAACAAAAGATTTAAAAACACGCATCACTGAATGTTGGGCGGAGGATTCTGTGCTGACAATAGATTTGCTAAGATCCAGGTCTCGTTGAACTTTTTGATATACCATGATAATGCTCCTTAAAGTTTACTTACTTCTTTGGTCCCATACTACAGTAGGTATCTGTCGTATTCTGAACTAAGGCTATGGGTATATCTTCAGGGCATTATGAAAACGAAAAACAACGACATCCCTAAAACATACCAATTCATTATTCGGTCATGTCGGGATGGATCTTGCGATACAACAAAGACAAATTGTTATGGTATATCTGATGCAAACATCCCTGGCACTTTTGAGCCAGATTATAATGTTTTTATCGATCGGTAGCACCGTCAAATTTGATGATCGATGCGCAAGATATTTCTTGAAATGACATGGGGTTTTTATTGCGTTGCGGTCACTGCTTTTTTAGATTCCTTGCTTTTAAAACAATAGCTATGTCATGATTTATTAGGGTCTGTTGATAACTCAGACTACGTCCCGCGGACAAGCCCTGAGGGACGTAGGGATTGCCGAAGATGAAATGTCAAAAGACGCTAATGGATAGGGATTGAAACTATGGCCAGTAAAAAAGTAACGCTCTCTTTGACTTTAAGCGCCTTAGGTGTGGTTTACGGTGATATTGGTACAAGTCCATTGTATGCGTTGCGAGAATCATTACGCGGTATATCGCTGACTGAGATCAATATTTTAGGTGTGTTATCCCTGATTTTTTGGTCATTGATTCTGGTCATTTCTATTAAATATTTACTGATTGTGTTTCGCGCAGACAATGAAGGTGAAGGGGGTTGTTTGGCTTTGTTGGCATTGTTGAAGCAAAAAAAATCTTCCCATGAAGCTGTTTTTTATTTATTAGCTATTTTGGGAGCAGGATTATTGCTAGGTGATGGTATGTTGACACCGGCTATTTCTGTCACCAGTGCTATAGAAGGTTTGCACATTGTGTCATCTGCGTGCGACGCTTATATTGTGCCCCTGTCTTGTACCATCATGGTTTTGCTATTTATGTTGCAATCAAAAGGCACGACAAAAATTGGTACGATTTTTGGACCGGTGTTATTGGTTTGGTTTGTGACCATCGCAGTATTGGGTCTGTCTCAGATCATCAAAACGCCAGTTGTGCTCAAAGCTTTTAATCCTTATTACGCCTATTATTTTTTGTTTTCACACGGTTTGCGTGGGTATTTTCTCCTGGGTGGGATTTTTTTGGTGGTGACGGGTGGGGAGGCGATGTATGCTGATATTGGCCATTTTGGAAAGAAACCTATTCGGTATAGTTGGTTTTTTGTTGTTTTGCCGTGTCTGATATTAAATTATTTTGGACAAGGCGCTCACTTGATGACACACCCAGAAGCGATTAGTAATCCCTTTTATATGTTGCCCCCAGCTTGGTTTGCAGTGCCGATGTTATGTTTGGCTACCGCAGCAACTATTATTGCATCGCAAGCAGTTATTTCAGCGACATTTTCATTAACCAAACAAGCCATTTTATTGGGATTATGTCCGCGCTTTCCAGTGATTCAAACTTCTAGATATCATTATGGACAAGTTTATATTCCACAGATGAGCTTTTTATTATTAGTTGGCACCTTGTTTCTCATTTGGCATTTCAAAAATGCGGCTGCAATGGCGCATGCTTATGGTATTGCGGTCAACCTAGACATGCTTTTAGTGACGATCATGGTTGCGTATGCTGCGCGGCAGGTGTGGCAATGGCCTTTGCCTTGGGTTATTGCTATTTTTGGTGGTTTTTATGCGATAGATTTGGCATTTCTGGGCGCCAATGCGCATAAGTTTTTAAGTGGTGGTTGGGTTCCGGTTGTTTTTGCCTGTGTGGTGGCTTTTTTTATGTACACTTGGCGAATGGGGATGGAATATTTGAAACACAATTTTTATAAGAAAAAAACTGAAATTTCGAAGGTGGCAAAGCAACTGAATTACAAATCATTAAATCGACTACCTGGTGTGACAGCGATTTTTATTACCGATATTTATGATAACAGTGGTGGCAGTTTCTTGCATTTTTTAAAGTTGGCATTGTCTGTTCCTGAACATATCTTGATTGTGAATTATGCGATACACAATACGCCGTATGTAGACGAAGATGCGCAAGTCGAAATCCAACAAATAGATAAGATGATTCATCAATTAACCCTCCATTATGGATTTATGGACACAGTTTCTATTCCGAAGGGATTAGAGCAGGTCAATAAAGAAAACGCGTTGCCCTTTGAAATTAATGTTGATACAGCGACCTATTTGGTGGAAATCCCGCATATAGTGGCTTCAAAAGGGAAAAAGGCGCTTTTATTTTATTGGCAAGAGAAATTGTTTGCTTTTTTAATGCGTAATTATTCGGCAAATCTCAATATTGAATTTTATCAATTACCGTTAAATCGCACGATAGCGATTGGGACATACTGTATCATTTAACGTAGACGTGGTAAGATCACGCATCCTTAAATTGGTCTGATTATTTTCTATGTGGAAACTAATAAAACAAATATCTTCTCCCAAACATTTTTATGAACGGACTACGCAATGGCATGGTTGGTTAGGTTTGGTGATGGTGATGTTTCTTGCAATTGGAGTCATCTGGGGACTGGTTTTTGCTCCGGAGGATTATCAGCAAAGTGATGCCTTTCGTTTGATTTATGTCCATGTGCCTTGTGCTGTCTGGTCGATGGCCGTCTATTTGGGGATGGGGTTTTTAGCCATCTTACTCTTAGTGTGGCGGATTAAATTGGCAGGTTTGTTATTATTGATCAGTGCACAAATTGGGGCATGGTTAGCATTTTTAGCCTTAATAACGGGAAGTCTTTGGGGTAAACCCATGTGGGGCACTTGGTGGATTTGGGATGCTCGCCTGACTTCTGAATTGATTTTATTGTTTTTGTATATCGGCATTTTGGCAATTGGGCAAGCTTATCACAATACAGAACGTGCCGATCGTATGGCGGCTATTTTGACTTTGGTAGGGTTGGTTGATTTGCCTATTATCCATTATTCTGTGTATTGGTGGTCAACGTTACATCAAGGCGCCACCTTATTTCTGTTATCCAAACCACGTATTGATACCAGTATGCTCTATCCTTTATTGATGATTTTAGTCGGTGTCGGGTTGTATTGTGTCTGGCTGGTTTTGTATAGAGCGCGTTCCGAAATATTGTGGCGTGAGCATCAACAAGCTTGGGTTAAAACGATTTTAAAGAGGAAATCATGATGCATCATTGGTGGCTTATGCATGGGTATGCTCGGTATGTTTGGTCTGCTTATTCTTTGGTGCTAGGTGTCATGGGTTTGAATGCTTATTTCGCATGGGCTCGGTCTAAACAAGTATTTCAGCAATTGCAAAAATGGTTAAGTGGCGAATAAATATGCATCCTGCCCGGCGACGTAAACTTTCTATCATCATCTTGATTTTGGTCATTTTAGCTCTGGCTTGTGGCTTGGTGTTGTATGCGTTGCGTCAAAACATCAGTTTATTTTATACGCCTATGCAAATTGCCAGTGGGTCCGTTCCAAAGCAGCATCTGATTCGAGTAGGGGGGATGGTTGTGAAAGGATCGATTTTGCGTAATGCGAATGGCTTGGATGTGACCTTTCAACTTACAGATTATGCGCAGACAGTTCAGGTTATTTATCATGGTATTTTGCCGGATTTATTTCGTGAAGAACAAGGTGTTGTTGCCCAGGGTATGTTGCAAAATGATTCGACGTTTCATGCCACACAAGTCTTAGCCAAACATGATGAAAACTATATGCCACCAGAAGTGAAAGCCAGTTTGCAACCAAAATTTTTAGGGAAGTTTCAATCATGACCGATAACTGCTTGCATGTCCTCCGGAGATATTATGATTGCTGAATTAGGCGTTTATGCATTAGTTTGGGCACTTGTGTTTTCTGGATTGCTGGTGCTGGTCCCTGTGATGGGTATTTGGAAGCAGAATACGAAGTGGATGCAAACCGCATCTACCTATGTCAAAGCGCAGTTACTGTTTATTGTGCTGGCTTATTTATGTTTGTCGCTGTGTTTTTTGAGAGATGATTTTACTGTTGTCTATGTATTAGCTAATTCTAGCCTTTCGTTGCCGTGGTTTTACAAATTATGTGCGGTATGGGGGGGGCATGAAGGCTCTATGTTATTGTGGGTACTTATTTTAGCATTATGGACCACGGCAGTGGCTATAGGCAGTCCGTACTTGGATGAACGTATTCGCGTACGAGTTTTGATCATCTTAGGTTTGTTGAGCGCAGGGTTTATCCTGTTTATCTTGATGACGTCGAATCCCTTCGTCAGGCAATTTGACTTACTGCAGACGCAAGGTCGCGACTTGAATCCTTTGCTCCAAGATCCTGGCTTTTTATTCCATCCTCCCATGTTATACATGGGATATGTGGGCTTTGCCGTCGCGTTTGCATTTGCGATCGCCGTATTATGGTTAGGTAAAATAGAATCGGGTTGGGCTAAAAGCCTACGGCCATGGACGACGGCGGCTTGGTGTTGTTTGACCTTGGGTGTCACTTTAGGGAGTTGGTGGGCTTATCGTGAATTGGGTTGGGGTGGCTGGTGGTTTTGGGACCCAGTAGAAAATGCCTCATTTATGCCTTGGTTAGTTGGGACAGCGTTGATTCATGCTTTGATTGTGGTGGAGAAAAAAAATCAATTGGTGGCTTGGACTCTGTTATTAGCGATTACCGGATTTTCTTTGAGTTTGGTCGGTACTTTTCTTGTTCGCTCTGGTGTCTTAACATCGGTACATGCGTTTGCAGTGGATCCTCTGCGCGGTCTATATATTTTGATTTTTTTGGGCATTGTTATTGGTGGATCATTGGCATTATTTGCCTGGCGAGCACAAGCAGTGGTGCAGCAATCATTACCAGATTTGGTGTCACGCGAATCGGCAATGCTGTTGAACAATGTCTTTTTAGTGGTGATGATGTTGACGGTCTTGTTAGGGACCGTGTATCCCTTGATCATAGATGGCTTGGGATTGGGTAAATTATCGGTTGGTGCGCCCTATTTTAATAAAGTATTTACCGTTTTAAATTTGCCATTTTTGTTATTGATGGCGTTGGGACTACATGTAAATTGGCAACGAGATACGTTGCGGCAGGTGATGTATAAATTGCGCTGGGTTATGGGTTTGGGTGTGTTGTGTCCCTTATTGTGTTTTGCGTGTTTGCAGCAACCAGTGTATGGGATGACTTGTCTTGGGGTTGTGTTTGCGGCGTGGGTTATTTTTTCTACGCTCGAAAGGGTGCGTCAACGATTAATCCGGATTAAAACGGGTAAAAAAATATCAGGTGCCTTTTTGGGCATGGTCCTGGCACATCTGGGATTTGCCGTAACCGGATTAGGGATCATCATTTCAAATACTTATGGATTGGAAGATGATGTGAAGTTGGCGCCCGGTGAAAGCAGTCTGTTTGCTGGTTATTCAATTCAATTTGTGCAGGAAGCACCGATTGTGGGACCTAATTATCATGGCACGCGCAGTACGTTTTTGATTACCAAGCAGGGTCATCGCGCTACGATTTATCCAGAAAAACGTATTTACAATGTGGGTAAAATGCCTATGACGGAGTCTGCGATTGATGTGAATCCGGTGCGTGATATTTATATTGCGTTAGGCGAGCCGCTGGAGGCGCATGCTTGGACTGTGCGCTTATACTACAAGCCTTTCGTGCGCTGGATTTGGGCTGGTGGCATCATGATGTTTTTAGGTGGGTGTTTTGCGCTTTCTGATCGGCGGTTTTATCGCAAGGAAGCAAAATGAAGATACTGCGTTTGCTGCCATTAGGTCTCTTTGCATTATTGCTCTTTTTTTTAGGATACGGTTTGGCGTTGGATCCGCACAAATTACCTACACCTAAAATAGGGAAAAATGTACCGGCGTTTGATTTGCCTGTCTTAGTAGGGACACGAACTCAAAGGTTTACACCGGCTATATTTCAGGGTCATATGAGTGTATTGGTGGTGTGGGCAAGTTGGTGTGACAGTTGTCGAGATGAGCATGCATTTTTAATGACCTTGGCGCAACAAAAAAGTCTGAATTTATATGGGTTGAATTATAAAGACGATCCCGATGACGCAAAGCAATGGCTAGCTGAATGGGGCAATCCGTTTCAAGCGATTGGTTTGGATATGCAAGGAAAATTAGCATTTGATCTGGGAGTCTATGGGACACCCGAAACGTATTTGATTGATAAAAAAGGTAAAATTCAACATCGTTATGCAGGTTTATTAACGCCTGAGATATGGCGTAAAGAATTTTTGCCTTATATGGCGTAATCGGGGCTTTAGCAGCTTTTAAAGAGAATAGTTAAATGTAGGTTGGGCTGCGGTTCAACAAGCGCGCGAAGCGCTACATCAAGGCTATGATATGAGCGAAGGGCCTACAGACCCAGGTTGGGAGTGATGCATGCGGCGGTTTTTATACAGTATGGTTTTATTATGTCTATGCACGTTTGTTTGGGCGAGTGCACGTTATCCTTTTACGTACCCAGCACAGCAAGCGCAGTTTCAGGCATTACTACATGATTTACGCTGTCCGGTGTGTCAAAACCAAGATTTAGCGGATTCAAATGCGGCTTTGGCGGGAGATTTGCGTGATGAGGTGTATCATTTAGTGGTTACTCAACATAGTGATCAAGAGATTATTGGTTATTTGACCCAGCGCTATGGGGATTTTATTGTTTTCCAGCCACCTGTGACCATCCTGACAAGCGTTTTGTGGTTTGGACCGGTGTTTCTTTTGTTGATAGGACTGGGAGTGTTTGCGATGTATGCAACGCGACGTGTGCAGCATGGTTAAATGGTTGATTTTTATTCTGGTAACAAGCTGTGCGCTTGGCTTGGTATACTGGCCACTGCGTCAGCAACGCCGAGTATGGTTATGGGCACCATTGGTACTGGGCATAGCAGGGTTAGGATACTGGTATTGGGGTTCGTGGCCAGCGCAAGTACGGTTTACGAAAGCCATCGAGCGTGAGCAAGCGGCAGAGGCTATGCTGCGTACCATTAAAAGTCCGGCTGTTTTAATTGAAAAGCTCCAACAGCATTTGGCTGCGAAGCCAAGTTCTGCTCGAGGTTGGTATTTATTAGGGCGCTTGTATGCGAGTCAGCGCAGATGGGAAGAAGCCACCCAAGCTTTTTCCAAAGCGTATCAACTGAAACCAAAGCATGATTTGATAGCGGTGAACTATGCCCAGAGTTTATTGGCAAGGCGACAGCTTGATGATTCAGAGGTGGCTAGGAAAATATTAAAAGATGTTTTAGATAGACATCCCCAACAAATGGATGCACTGATGCTTTTGGCCATCGATGCACAACAACGCCAAGCGGTCGATGAGTCCTTGACGTACTGGCGGCGCTTATTGGTTTTGGTGCCTGATAACTCACCTGAGGCCGATAGTATTCGTAAGGCTATTCATGAGTTGAATGCTCAATAAATTGAATCATTGTCGCGGTAGTGACAAGTATATGTATGGATCTCTGTTTAATGAAAGGCTTCAAATTATAAAATGCATGTTTTCGGCCTGCTAGTTAAACGATTTCTTATCAGTTGAGGCCGCGTCTTTGTTAGAGTGTTGGGTGGGCTCTTTTTTCTTCGGTATAGCGCTTTTTTGGGCTCTAGTAGCTTCTATTGCTGTTAGCTCTTTATTTATTTTTTTTAATTCAGATTGATAAAAAGGACGATCTGTATCGCGTAAACAAGGATGAGGGTATGTTAACAACTCTACTAATAAGGGTTTTTTTAATAATTGATCTCCTTTTCCAAAGACGGATAAATCTTTCCCTATTTGCG
>CAISKC010000039.1 GCA_903885895.1 uncultured Legionella sp. | reverse complement strand
TGAGAAGTCATCTCACGTTAGCTCGGTTCTGGTTGATAGTCTCTTAAACTATGAAGTGGTTCGGTCTTTTGGTGCCAGAGAATATGAGCATAAACGCTGCGATACTTTTCTTTCTGAACGAGAAGATGCTGCGACAAAGCAACACGATGCAGGGCAATGGGTTCACTTGGGACAAGGCGTCATTATGGGGCTTGGTCTGATTGTTTTAACTGTCTTAAGTGGCTTAGGTGTGGTGGCAGGCGCGCTTAAAATTAGTGATTTTGTATTGATTAATGTGTACCTGTTGCAATTCATGGCGCCGCTTGGAAATTTTGGATATGTTTTGCGTGATATCAATGAAGGATTAACCAATTTGGCAGCAGTTGGAAAAATCTTGGATGAAGAACCTGAGGTGCAGGATAATCTTGGTGCAACGTCATTAATACTCAAAGAAGGTATGGTGACCTTTGATAATGTACAATTTGCATATGATGAACGACGGAATATTCTACAACATGTCAGTTTTGAAATTCCCGCAAAGAGAACGATAGCTATTGTTGGCTCAACTGGGGCAGGAAAATCGACAATCGCAAAATTATTGTTTCGTTATTACGACCTATCAGGTGGCCGTATTCTTATTGATGGGCAAGATATCAGTCATGTAACGCAAGCATCTTTGCAATCTGTGATAGGGATTGTTCCCCAACATACTACGCTCTTTAACGACACACTTTATTATAATATTGCTTATGGACGTCCAGATGCAACTGAAAAAGAAATCCAACAAGCAATTAAACGGGCACATCTTGAGAAGTTTATTGCCTCACTGCCTGATGGTATCAACACAAGGGTGGGTGAGCAGGGCTTGCAATTATCTGGCGGTGAACGCCAGCGTGTGGCCATTGCTCGAGTATTGTTAAAAAATCCCGCTATTTTTATTTTTGATGAAGCGACCTCTTCACTTGATACGAAGACAGAGCAATTGATTCAAAAAAATATTGAAGAAGTTTCGCATAATGCGACAACGCTGATCATTGCGCATAGGTTGTCGACCGTTGTGCATGCGGATGAAATTATTGTTTTAGAGGCTGGTCAAGTTGCTGAAAAAGGGACGCATGAATCTTTATTAAAGGCGGGAGGACTCTACGCACAATTATGGGCAAAGCAGACCCATGAAAGTAAATAACCAATTTATGCTGCTAAAAAATGAGTAATGGGTAGACGGCATGAGCGGCTGTCAGCATGCGTGTTGGATCTCCATTGTCTTCAATGAACCATTGGATTGAAATCATAATTCTTAAAAAAATCCAAGCTAGTAACCGAGTACTATCGAGCTCTAAGGCTGTTGATAGCTGATTGATGCGCTCAATTATTTTAGACGATGCTGTCGAAGGATCTTTCAACTCTGCATCGCTGATTAAATCAAAGGCTGCGGCTTCGAAAGCGATGTCCCCAATAATGCCTTTTGGGTCAATGGATAACCAATTGGTTTTATGTTGAATAATATTTTCAAGATGTAAGTCACCGTGGCACAGATATTCGTTTTGGAGATTTTGTAGTAAAGTAGCACGTAATTCTTTTGCTTTGATAATCAAATGTTTGGGAATACGTTCATCCTGGATAGTATCGATGACTTCACACCACTGTCTGACATGTTGAAAAGCATAGGGCTTTTAGGCTGAGAAGCAAGTTTTTTGATAAGTTCTGCATAAATATGAATGGTATCTTGCGATTTTTGAGGATGATGGTTTTTTAAAATATGCCCTGGAACAGCCTGCTCGAGTAACAAAGCATTATAATCAGTTTGGATATCGATAACTTTAATGGCGCCATGGCCTGCAAAATGTTGCAATGCCAGGTATTCACTTTGAATAGTTTGCTCATCACAACCGATTTTTAACACAACGGGATTATTGTTTTGAATGGCCAATGCAACGTAATTCCAGTTCATACTTTTTACCGGCTCAAGCTCTGTTAAAGACCAATGTTTTTGTAAACTTGTTATAGTTTGATCTAAAGAGCGGATCCATTTCGCACCTTTGTCACCAAAAGCATTCGTAATATTTTTTTCTAATTGACTCATAATTACCGTGTGGGTGAGTGGATTAATTGACTCAAAATACTACCAATATGACTATACAATGTAGAAATATGTCCCTCTTGTTCAAATAATTGCAATTGAGCATTGGGTAATCGGGTTTGGTATAGTTTAGCATGTGATATTGGTACTTGTTTATCAAGTGCCCCCTGCCAAATTGTGATGGGAGTCTTAATTTTTTCTAAATCAAATCCCCATGGATTCGAAATGAGTCGGAATTCCTGTGCTGCTCCTTGAGCACCTTGTTTGAATGCTTCAGATGAGGCTGTCAACATGGTGTTTAAGCGTACTGGATCTTGTAGGATAGCTTGATCGGCTGGAGGTAGTTGCAGAATCATTTTTTGGTACATTTTATTTTTTAAGCTTTTAGGCAGCTTAAACATGAGATGCTGAAGTTGCATCATCAGGAGTGCAAATCCAGGAATGAAGCGCACGAAAGCGATGAGGATCCTTTGCCCTCTAGCCAGGCCAATCTGTGATTCTGAAAGCGTTGTTGGAGCTATTCCTGAAACAATTGCAGCGTTTGTGATGCGTTCTGGCATCACATAAGCGCATGCCATAACAAACGGCGCGCCGCCGGAATGACCAAAAATAGAAAATTTTTCTATACTAAGATGATTCGCCAAAGCGGTAATATCATCCGCCCATGAAAGGAGGGTGTGCTGTGGATTAAAAGATGATAATCCCATGCCAGGTCTATCAACACCAATCAAACGGCAGTGCTGCGCTTTAGCCACATCATGAAAATCAGCAGTTTGTAAACGAGAGCCAGGGAAGCCGTGAAAAAACAATACGGGGTGGCCTGCAGAATCTCCATATTCTGCATAGCCCAGTTGACGACCGTCTGTGAGTGTTACGGTCAAAGTTTTTTTTGTCATAATACGATATTCCTCAGTAGCCGCTAATTTAACCGATGATTTGCATAATATTCCATAGCCTCAACTAGAAAATCCAATAGTGCTTCATCATAAATTGCACAAAATTTATGAAAATTCGCGTCATTTCTATAAGCATCAGATAATTTTAGATAGCTTGCTTTATTAAATGGCCATAATGGTTTCACTAACAAATAGTGATTATGTACCAGGTTTTGTATTTCGGCTGAATGCGGTTCTAGTCCCACTTTCATCGCATCGGTCATTTTTCGATAGAAAGCGTCGCCATCACCTTTGAATTTATCCCATTCTGCTTGAGTCCATGAGCCAAGCCTCTCCCATGCTTTATCCAATTCTTTTTGCGAAAGGATGCCCTTGCTTACCATATACGTATCGTATTCCTTTTGTATGGTGGCATTTCGCAGTCGGATAGGGTCAAAAAATTCTTCAACATTCATCGTAATCTCTCCTCTTAAATGTGAAATGGTTTTATCAATAGTCTTGATGAGCGTTGTTGTGCGTTCAAGACTCGCCAATAATGCGGATTTGTGCGTTTGTAATGATGCGATTTTGTCGAAATCATCCGCATGCATAATCCGCTGGATATCACCAAGAGGAAATCCCAGTTCACGAAAAAATAAAATTTGTTGTAGCATTAGAAGCTGCTCTTCTTCGTAATAGCGATACTGATTTTCGCCAGAATAAGCGGGTTTTAATAAACCAATCTCATCATAAAAACGCAGGGTTCGAGCGCTGACTCCCGATAGCTTTGCTAATTTAGTAATCGTATATGCCATGTCTATTGCCTCTCAGTGACCATTCACACGATAAAGGATGACGTAACGAGAAGGTCAAGCATTTTTTAAACTATAGCACTTTAATTGCTTTGCAAATTGGCCTAAAACTTCAAGGCTGGACTCTTCTGCTTGTATGCACCACTGCTGCAGAGATTCTGTGATATCTTGTTGGGATTTCGCGGTTTTTAGCCAAGTATTTTGTAATGATTGACGGAAACTATAAACAAGACGTAATTGCTCATATTTGTTCAACAGTGTTTGTAACCGTGCTTTAGAATCAGGGGATAATAAGTTTTCTTGACTACGAAATAACCATCCTGCGCGCCTGAATAATTGTTTGTTGTTTGCTTGGTTCTTTTTCTCATGTTGCAAAATAGTGGGTATTCTTGCCTATCGTGATCACTCATTCTTGTTCTACCGTGATCAGTGATTCTCGTTTGATCGTGATCACCTATTATCGCCTGATCGTGATCACTTTTCCCTAAAAAACAGG
>CAISKC010000038.1 GCA_903885895.1 uncultured Legionella sp. | reverse complement strand
GCGTTTTTATCTAAAAAAATCATACCACCCTGTCTATCAAACAAATATCCTTCACAGATCTCATGCTCTCTAATATATTGATTAAATATTGGTAAAAATTTGGCGCAAAATTCAAAGCTAGATTTTTCTTTCGGATTTTTACTTAATGCTACAGCAGTAGAATGTCCTGCTGTTTGAAATGTGTCTTGGTGAAATACATTGATGCTCTCTAGTAGTTTTGGGATACAATCTTTGTCTCTTTTACTGATAAAAACATGCTTAATTGTATTAGCTTGCGGAGTTTCTTCCTTTATATCCTCTATATCTTTTGAGGTTAATAAAATATATGCATGCTCTTCTTGGCCTTCCGATTGATATTTCGCTAACTGGGACACATACATCAAATCAGCGCCATTCCTACCTGGCATATCGTAATCAACTATACAAATTAACCGATTATCAAAACGTCTTTCATCAAAAAATGATTGCCTATATGAAAGAATATCGCCATCATTTTTTGATGATAAATGTTCTTCACGCATATAATTAGTCCCACAGAAGATTATTTCTTGAAGCGCTTCGTCTGGATTAGAGAAAGTCTCAATTTTATAGTGAGAACTTAGTGTGCCCGATAGTTGCGCTAACAGTTGCTTATCATCATCAATGTGTAGCACTGTGGTAGGAAAGAAAGCCGATGGAATACTGCATAACCAGGTTTTTTGAAATGTGTCAAACATAAAATTCTCCCTTTAGTAATATCTATATTTAGGTTCTCATATCCTGCTTAATTGCCCACATCGGTTTAAAAGCGTCAATCTCCATGTTCATTCCAAACGTATTTCTTAAGAAGCTCATTCAACTGATTTTCTTTTACTGGTTTTTTCAAAATATTAGCAACTTGGTTTTTTTTGACTTCCAGTGTTGTTGCCACTAAATTAATCTCATGCGTTGTTATCACTATAAAATTTGCATGAAAATCTGTGTTTTCTTCAGATTCCCTAAATACCCTCATTAAATAATACCCACTCGTGTTCCAATCGTCTAAAGTGGTTTCAAACGTCGCCAAGTCATAGCCGCCTGGTTTAAAACAAGAAATTGCACCGGCTTCTGATGTTGGTGCGTCTACTTCGCATCCTAATAATTCAAACATATCTTTAATGTCTTTGCGTGAAGTAGGATCGTTATCGATAACAAGTACATGAGGAATATGAGATTTTGTCTTTAAAGAAGAGGGATGGCGAATATCAACCGGTTTATAATCATGGAGTTTTTTATCAATAAGTTTCTCTACTTCTTCATCATCTAAAATGGTTGTTAATACACCAGCAATAGTACCGTTTTGATTCTTAAGAACCGCCCTATCACAGATATAGTGTTTTTCACGTCCGTCATGAATCGACGTTAAAACACAAGCATTATCTTCTTCTTTACTAGAAAATTGAGCGCGCAAATCTCTGCTTCTAAAGTCTCTGGTTTGTTCGTCTGTTAATTGCAAGATTGTCTGTAATCTATCGTAGAATGAACCTTTATAATCACGTGGACTCTTTAAATCCAAAAGATTCGACAAATTTTTATTGGCATAATGTAAAACTATGTCCTCTTTTTCTCCAAAACTCACAAAATATACCAATCCCCATGAAATATGATAGACAAACCAATATATTTCGTTATTCTTATCCGAGTTCAAGGCCATTTTTGAGCAATCCGTTGTCTGTATAATTTCAAAGAATTAACAGTTATTAAATTATTATAGACAAAGAAACCTAAAGTCGCTAAAAATCAATGCCAAGCGCATTGAAGACGAGATTTCTAGATATAAAATTCAATCTACTGCTAAGGTTTATTGAATTGCTTACAGTATAATCCCGATACATCTCTTTTATCGGCCTACAATGATAAGAATATTTATTGTTTGTTTTTTATTCATATCTTTTTGCCAAGAACTATTGGCTACTTCTACGCATTCTTTCCCTGAAGCAAAACGTATTGTATACCAAATATTTTCAAATCACCCCAAGACTTTGTATTGCGGTTGTAGCTTTGATTCAAAACATCAAATTGATTTAAATTCTTGTCATATGAGCTCTGCAAATGAGAAAAAACGAGCTCACATTGTAGAAATCGAGCATATTTTTGCGGCCGATATGTTTGGACATAATCTTAGCTGTTGGCAAAACAGCATCTGTGAGCACCATGGGAAACATTACAAAGGTCGCAAGTGCTGTGAAAACTCGAATTACCAATTTCGAGAAATGGAGTCAGAGCTTTATAATCTCTGGCCTGCGGTGGGTCTGGTAAATATTGCTCGCTCTAATTACTCATATGCAAAGGTCGACTCAACCGATGGGTTTTACGGCTGCGATTTCAAAATAAGCAAAGCATCAAAAGAGGTAGAGCCCGCGAACAAAGTCAAAGGTATTGTTGCTCGCGCCACCCTTTTCATGTCAGACAAATACCACATCCCATTGTCAGAAAATAAGCGGCAACTTTATTTGTCCTGGAATAAATCCTTCCCCCCCGTCTAAATGGGAAAAAGAATGGGCACTGAAGGTGGCAAGTATTGAGGGTTACTCAAATCCCTATATATTGGTAGAATAGTCTCGTTCCAACCTTTTAAGATTACTCATGGATGACCATATACAAACAAGCTTTGGTACAAGGCTAAGATTTACAATGATTAACAAGGGATTTAACTCCAGCCGCTCACCTTATGGTGTGGATGTGACGCATTTATCTAAAATCACCCAGCATTCCCCACAAATCTGCCGGAAATATTTAAAGAACACAGTATTACCTAGCTTCGATACTATCATGCGGCTGTCTGAGGCACTTGATGTGAGTCCTGGCTGGCTTTTGTTCGGGGAAGATACTTCTCGACATAAAGATCTTGTATCGCTCTCCCCTGCCCTACTACGCTCGGTTATTGAAGAAGGACTAGCGGTGCAAGCACATTTTAAGTCTAATCATGATTTCGCTGATTTTCTGATGCACATTGTTGAGAAGATTCAACGATTTGATTTACCTGAAGTGGACATAAGACAAATCATACACTGCATGACATCTGCTATAGTACAGATGCATACGCGCTAACTTTCAATACCACCAAATCTTTTTTCTAATTCGCGCTCTAATATGCCTAT
>CAISKC010000037.1 GCA_903885895.1 uncultured Legionella sp. | reverse complement strand
GTTAAAAGATAATGAATCACTAGATAAAATCAATAGATTTACTGGCTTGTCCCAAGAGTCTATAGCTAAACTTAAAAACGAATTATAATTTATATTTTTTTTGCAATTCGCCACAGACAGGAAATGAGTGGCAATGTTTCTATTAAGGAAATATTTCGATATGCGAAGCCCAGTCAAGAGGAAATGCAATCAACGATTGAAGAACTATTTGCAGATTAAGGTACCATATTTATTATGAGGCAACTCGCTGTCGGGCCGCTCTCTCTTCATTTCGGTCAAGATGTTATATAATGGGTTCGTTTATTGCAAGCAATTGCTTTGTAAGTATATTTCATAAGCGAAGAGGTTATTATGCCAGGTTATGTGCTCATCCCATACCGCCGTTATCATGACACATTTGTAGCAGAGTTTTTTTTGCAATTAGCGAATGTCATTGAGGTATCGCGTGGTCGTATACCACGCCAACAGCGTTTTAAGGAGCAAGCGTCATCTTTGCTATGTTCGTTAGTCCAAAATTTTGGCGGTACAATTGGAGGAGCCGTTGGCAGTATTGGCGGTGTGGGTGTTTCTTTTTTAGGAGAGCGCGAAGAAGGGAAAAAAGTCACCTTGCTAACATCAGAGCATTTGTCTGGCCAGTGGCATAGTTTACGAGAAATGGTGAATACAGCTGCGACAGGTGCTGTAGGGCGATATCGTGATTATTTGTCAAAGTGTAATGAAGAAGATGCAACAGAATTAGGACGAATAAGCGCGCAGCGACTATGGGAATATTTAGCAAGGACAGGGCGGCCATTTAGTATTGATGATATGTTGACGGGGATTTTAAAAGGCAAATCAGGGTTTTTACGCGATGGTTTGTTTAACACAAAGCTGAGTCAAGGGAAGGATACAGCAGAAGGTGCATTAAAACATTCGGGAATTGCTTACTGTGATGAAAACCGAGCGTGGCGGTATACATCACATCCCGATGGCAAAGAGAGATATGGTTTTATGCTGTTGCCTCACGCACAAGCCATAGTACGCATTACTGAAAAAAGACATAGATATATATCCTTGTCAGAGGAGCGCTCTATAGAACTTCAGGCGCTTTTGGAAGGCGCCTTAGAGGGTGATATCACTCAAGATAGTACACTCATTGATGAAGATGAGTTAAGACTAAAAAAGTTAGAACAAGATTGGTGTGATATAGGCGCTTGGCAAGAAATGGTCGATGAAAAACTTGCCAAGACCGAGGGTGCTATTGCAGTGGTAGAGGATATATGTGTAACGCATAGTAATCGATTGGCTGTAATAGATATAGATATCGTTGAGACAAAAGACCGCGTAGGTGATATAGAGAGTACGCTTCCAGAAATTCAAGAACGTGCATATATGCATGGACAAACATTAAGAAGGCATGGAGACCGATTAGACGGGCAACACGAACACCTCTTTAAGTTACAGAGAAACGTTTTAGACATAGCAGAGTCTCGGCGCTTTACTTATATTCCCAAACCTTATTTTCAGCCACGAATAGGTCTTTGGACGGCTCTTGAAAGAAGGCTTTCTATAGAGGGCCCAAATCTCCCCGTGGCTTTGGTTGGATTAGGCGGTGTGGGCAAGACGAGCATAGCTATGGAATGGACAAATAAACAAAAAAAGAGTGGTAAGTATCATTCAATTAGACGATTACTTATGGACAAAGAAAATATAGAGAGCAGTCTCTATGACTTAGCTCATGATTTATATATTGAAACGGATAAGCGTGAGCGAAACGATTGGTTAGGAGATGTTGCCCAACGTTTTCAAATGCAGTCATGGCTTATGATTTGGGATAATGTTGGAAATTACTCCGAAATAAAAGAAGTTTTACCTTACTTTACTTCTACCACACCAACACAACAATTGATAATTACTTCACGCGATACTACTAGTTGGCAAGATCTCATTTTAGTAGATAATTATATGCTGGAGGAGTCCATTGCCTATATTCAACATCAAATGACCGCTGCAGGAAGTCCTTGGTTTAAGAGAGAACATGCAGAAAAACTTGCAGAATACCTTGGCCATCATCCTCTGGCTTTGGAACTTGCGATGGGGACGGTATGCTTATATCAACGTCCATTAGAGCAGTATCTGAAAGAGCTTGAGGAGGCTGGATTAAGTACTTTAAAAGCACCAGATAAAAAACTGAATTCACAAGCTCGTATCAATACAAATAGATTAGCTACACTTTGGCAAATCGGATTGACGAATTTGCCAGGGGATGCAATTAAATTGTTACGATTGATGAGTTTCATTTCTGCAGAAGGAATAGAGCGCAGCTTGATAGTGGACCACTTTGAAAATAATGAAGACCGTTCTGACGAGGCTTTATTGGCTTTGCGACAGCACTCGTTTATTCAACCTAGAGCAGATTTGGTTATCGAAACATGGAAAATGCATCGTCTCCTACAGGAGGTGATTAGAAATGATTGGATACAAATGCTTTCAAATAAACAAATAGATTTGGAAAGGTTTTTAAGTGAAACCTGGTATGTTGTTGGAAGAGGGATTACAGTTCGCGCAACAGCCGTCGATGTGCATGCAATAACACAGGGTGTCGCTCATGGAAATGCATTATGGATTAATTTAAAAACGATTATGACAACTTGGCCCAAAGATCTGAAAAACCATCTTCTGCCGTTAAAAGCAAACTTATTATCAAAGGTGGGATATGGCGAGCATCGTTTATTTCGTTTTTCAAATGCGAAGGAACATTTGGAATCTGCATTAACTGCTCATCGGGAGATTCATAGAGAATGCACAGCTCATCTAAATATTGCTGGAGTTTTACATAGCTTAGGGAACTTGTTTCAATCTCAGGGCAACGACTCGCAAGCCATCGCTTATTATGATTCTGCATTGGCGATGTACTATGTTATTTATGGAGAACACTTTAGTCATCAAGATATTGCTACAAATTTGCATAATTTAGGAGGTTCATATCAATCTAAAGGTGATTTTCAACGAGCCATCACTTATTCTGACTCTTCACTAGCGATGTACTATGCTATTTATGGAGAAAATGCGAATCATGTTGAGATTGCTGCTGTCCTGAATAAGTTGGGACAATTATATTATGAATTTAAAAGTGATTTTCGGCAAGCCATTGCTTATTATGACACTTCATTAGCGATGTACTATGCCCTGTACGGGGAAAATACTAATCATGTTGAGATTGCAGCTATCCTGAATTGTTTAGGAGGTGTGTATGGGGCTCAAGATGATTATCAATGCGCAATTACTTATTTTGAAAAATCACTGTCAATGTATCATGCTATCTATAGTGAAACCTTTAATCATCCAGATATTGCTCATGCTCTGAATAACCTAGGAGTGGCATACAAAGCCAAAGGTGATTACTCGAAAGCCATTACTTATTATGACGCCTCATTAATAATGTACCGTACTATCTATGGGGAGAGCATTAATCATCCAGAGATTGCTAATATCTTGAGCAACCTAGGAAACCTATATAAATCTAAAGGTGATTACCCGAAAGCCATTACATATCACAATTCTTCACTCAAGATGCACTATGCTATTTATGGAGAAGATACCAATCATCCTGGGATCGCTGATATCCTTAGTAGTTTAGGGCAGATATATAGGCTTCAAGCTGATTTTCAGCGCGCAATTACTTACCTTGAAAGTGCACTGACAATGAATCGTTTTATTTACGGAGAACATGCGAATCACCCATCCATTGCTAGTATTCTGGATAACTTAGGAATGTTTTATGTATTGCAAGACGACCACATACATGCCATCACTTATTTTAATGCCTCATTAGCGATGTATCACGCTATTTATGGAGAAGATACCAATCATATTGATGTTGCTGACGCTTTAAAAAACTTGGGGAGCGCCTATCAGGCTCAAGGTGAGTATCAGCGTGCTATTGATTATTATAAGTCTTCACTAACGATGCATCGTGCTGTCTATGGTGAAACCTCAAATCATCCTGGTATTGCCTATAATTTGGGTGTTTTAGGAACCGTATATATATCTCAACATGACTATACGCAAGCTATCACTAATTTGGAAGCATCGCTTTCAATGTATCGTACTATTTATGGGTCAAGCACCAATCATCCTGAGATTGCCAAGACTCTGGGGTATTTGGGCGGTGCTTTCTTTCGAATCAATCCGGCAAAAGCCATTGTTTATAATGAATCTTCATTGGCGATGAATCGCATTATTTATGGGGAAAAGACAAATCACCCATCTATTGCCAGCATTCTGAAGAATCAAGGACTCTTGTATATATGTCAGGATAGCTACTCACAAGCCATTACTTATTTGAATGCCTCATTAGCAATGAATCGCGCTATTTATGGAGAAAACTCCGATCATTCTGAGATTACAAGTATTTTGAAGAACATAGCGCTTACACGTCAGCTTCAAGATATTACTCCGCATACAAATACGGTTGACACTTTAGAAGCGGCTATACGTAGAACGATGCTAGATGCAGTGATTGAGGAACGAAGGAATTTAAGCAGCACAAATAGTGACGAAGAAATAGAATGCAGCGCGACAGATTGTTTTGTTGGTACCATCTGTTGTCCGTGCGTAGTCGTGGTTTCTGCTCTCCAGTGTTGTGGCTTTTTCTCAAAGTCATCTGATGATGCAAGCCATCAAACACTCTCATCTGAGAAATATGGAACGAGTAGTAATCCTTTGACAACACCTCTAGTTATGGAACGCTAGAGATAATGGGGGCTGGGAAGTAACGGAACTGTTAACCGACTTAAGGCTACAAACAAGACGATTTATTAGCGTTACCATGGTAATCCCCATTTTTAACCTGTGTGTGGCGAATTCCTGATTTCAACTATTTGTAGTATAATAGCCGATATGAAGAAACTAATAACATACATATCAAGTTGTATCGTCCTATGGCTGAGATTACTCTCACCTGGAGG
>CAISKC010000036.1 GCA_903885895.1 uncultured Legionella sp. | reverse complement strand
TACCATTCCACCATTGGCAGGTTCTGCAATTACGTTTTAAAAACGAGCCTTCTAATTTAAAAAAATTGGCAGCAAAATTAGTTCCTTATGTTGAAAGTTCAGCTGATCTGAGTCCAGAATTATTGTTGCAAGCGATTAATGAAGCATTTGTTTTTGATCCGCAATTGCAAGCGACGCAGGATTATGCTTCGAGCGTGGGTGAAGAGATAGGACGTTTGGTAGCAGGAGAACAGGTCGTTTGTGAGACTCCGACACAAACTCAGCGTCTGGCATCTGTCGTGCGCGAATCATGCTTACCTTTGTTAGCAACCTATCTACCTACAGATGTTATGAAAGCGCAATTTTTAGCTCGTGCTTATGATGATCAATTATTACGTAACTTTTTTATAGAACATTTTGCAACGTTTAAAACTTTGACTGATATAAGTCCTGAACAACAAAGAGAGACGGTGCAGCAGTATTTTCAGTGTTTATACCCGAATCTTACGACTGTAGAAATTTTGCTAGATCCTAAAGCAATTGCTGAAGTACAAGCCAAAAACTGCCAAGATAGATTGGCCCATAAAATTAAAACAGCCTTTGCAATGAGTGTGGCTTGTAAAGATAAATTAGTTGATTTTTTCAATCCTGAGGATGGACAAGCCTTACTGACTAGTTTAAGTGATCCAGCTCAGGCTGAAATGATTGCGGGCGCGCTTTTTAGCGCGGTGCCGAGCAGTATCAATACGGATGAGGATGAGCAGTCATCCCAGGCTAGTTCAACGTATCAAGCTGAAATGCTTCCTGATCCTGCAATAGGTGGTATTAGCTTGGCTTCTGTGCGAACTGCAGTACCAAGTTTGCAGGATATTGAATTTTTGCATGTCAGACTGAAAAACTTAGAAACAGACGTGAAAGCAGCACTTAGTCTTGGTCAAGCGGCTTTTGATAATGTAAAGCTTGCTGATACGTTGATGCAGCAAATTCAGCCTATTTTAGAACATGCTCAATTTAGGACACTTCTGAATTTATATATGGGTTCTTTGAAAGAAAATGAGCTGGCATTAATTTTTGAAGCACGCGCTAATCCTGAAGCGCAAGCAGTTGCGAAGCGTTTATTGCGTTTCAAAGAATTGATGAACCAATGTGATTTTGTGACGTTTAAGCAGGAGTTCATGCAATGCCCAGTTGAGGAAGCTTATGAGTTTGATCATTCTCCGTTGAAATTAGTGTTGGAAGATTTTGCTACTTTGGCGGAGGAGGTCACTCAATGTCACTGTTATTATCAGCAACATAATTCCAAAGGGTTGCAAGATTCTAATACGACAAGACCCAGATTATATGGGTTTTTATCAGATACAGTGAAAGACATTCGGATCCCTGCTTTTGATAGTTTTATGAGTCATTTTTCGCGTAAGATATTTTTTATTCAAGGGATCCGTAATGGTTTGCCAAAAGCAGGGCAAGTCTACGCGGATTCGCATAGTAATACCGTAAGGAACCTAGAGCGCGTTAACAATAATTTGTTGCGTCCATTGTGGTGGTCGGTCAATACGTACAGTTTCATTTATCGTATGTTGGAAGGTGCTAAAACCTTGTTCTTTTTCTTGAAAGACTGGATTTATAAACTTTTAGATAAGATAAAAGCGACGATGCATCGGGCACTTGGTTTACCCCTGCAACAGGCGCATGTTAGACAAGGAGTCAGTGTTGATTTTACCGAAAGTGCTTTTGAAACTTCGAAAAGCATTAATGCGTTAGAGCCTTTGACGCAAGAACAAGTGGCGGAGCGCCAATGTCCAAAAGATGTGATCACACACGTAGAACGTGACATATCACATTTGCCAGGGCATAGACTTCGTTTGTTTCAGACACAATATGCGCGCGGTGAGGAAGACTTAGATGCTGCTAGGATGCGAGTTTATCTGTAGCTTTTTACCTAATCGTCTTTGCTTCGCTAACGCTCGCAAAGACGATTAAACAAGATAGGAATTTTTGAGAGTGAGCAAATCAAGACTACAATCACGACGGTTTTGCAGCATGCTCCTTGAGCCATTGATATAATAATTTATTCAGATTTTTACCGCCTTCAGCGGCTACTTTGACTACTTCTAGATGATCATGTGCAGTCGTATTCAGCCCTGTTGCAAAATTTGTGATAGTCGAGATGACGGCTATTTTCATACCGCAATGCTGGGCAACCAAGACTTCAGGAACCGTCGACATACCGACTACGTCAGCACCCAATAGACGGAATGCTCTGATTTCTGCTGCAGTTTCGTAATTCGGACCTAGTACGGCACAGTAAACGCCTTGATGTAACGGGATGTGTAATGCGCTTGCCGTACTTAAAAATTGTTCTCTTAATGATAAGTTATAAGCAGCATCCACAGGAAAAAAACGTGGCCCAAACGTATCATCATTGGGGCCAATCAATGGATTGCAACCTTGAAAATTAATGTGATCCGTAATCAGCATCAGTTCGCCTGGTTTGGCTTCTGGATTGAGAGAACCCACTGCATTGGTGGCGATAAAATACTGGCAGCCAAGGCGTTGCAGCGTGCGAACATAGGTTTTGACAGTTTCTGAATGATCACCTTCATAATAATGTGCACGACCTTGTAAGCAAGCTACGTCCACACCAGCATAAGTTCCCAAAACCAGGTTTCCAGCATGACCATGGACTGAGGCTTCGGGAAAGCCGGGCAACTCTTTGTAAGGAATGACAACAGGACGTTCGAGATACTCGACAAATCCGCCTAAACCAGATCCTAGAACGATGCCAACTTGAGGATGGTAGTCAGCGTATTGCATGGTGATCAAAGCAGCAGCTTGATCGGCGGAGTGTGAGATAGGCGACATAAGTTTGCTTCATAACTATAGAAAATCGGAACTATACTGGTAAATATCTTGGTTTTCAACATACAGCGGGTTTTTAGTCTATATTGAAAAGAAGTAGGTAAGGATCTTGCTCGAATTAACTTCCTATTTTTGCGCGAATCTGAGCATCGTCTTGACCCGTTCGGATTTGATGCAAAAATAGGAAGTTAATTCGAGCAAGATCCTAACGTCTTTTTCAGGAAGCCAGCTACCATGTCTATCGATGAAAGTATTGTAGTCCGTATTGCGGGTGACTCCGGAGATGGTGTGCAATTGGTGGGCGAGCAATTAACGATTACAGCGGCTTTACAAGGACGTGAAGTACAGACCATGCCCGATTTCCCTGCGGAAATTCGTGCACCAGCCGGGACCGTAGCAGGGGTTTCTGGCTTTCAGTTGGCTATGGCGGATCAAGCCATTTTTACTGCGGGAGAAACCTTAGATGTCTTAGTTGCATTAAATCCAGCAGCGTTAAAAAATTCTCTCCAGTATTTGCGCCAAGATGGTATTTTGATTTTAAATTCAGATAGTTTACAAGATAAAGATTGGGAAAAAGCCGGTTATGATCCTTTGCAATTTGCAGAGAGCCAATCCATGTATCAGCTGTTATCGATTCCTATTATTCAATTGACGTTACAAGCGATTGAAGGGTTGAGTCTCTCGCAAGCTGATGGAAAAAAAGCAAAAAACTGCTATGTCTTAGGCGTGGTCTTATGGTTATTTGATTTACCTACTAAAGATTGTCAGCAGTTTTTTGTAAAAAAATTCAAACATAAACCATTATTACAGCAAGCAAACGAACGCGCTTTGTTGGCTGGCTATAATTATGCGATGACCTTGGAGTTGAGCAAGCGTCCGCGTACCTTAGGTCAGATAAGTCGTGATCCTGGTGATTATCGACATATTACAGGGGTAGAAGCTGTGACGTTGGGCATTGCAACGGTTGCCGTGAGCACACAATTACCTACTTTGGTAGCTGGATATCCCATTACGCCGTCTTCGGCTGTTTTACAAGAATGTGCTAAGTTCTCTGAATATGGGGTGCAGTTATTTCAAGCTGAAGATGAAATTTCAGCAATATGTGCTTGTTTGGGTGCTGCGTTTGCAGGTTCTTTGGCATTAACAGCGACATCTGGTCCAGGCTTAGATTTGAAAAGCGAAAGCTTAGGCTTGGCTGTGATCAGTGAATTACCCGTGGTGGTTTTGGATGTGCAACGTGCCGGTGCTTCGACCGGCTTACCAACCAAAACTGGACAATCTGATTTGAATCAAGCGCTGTTTGGCCGTCATGGAGAAGCACCTATTCCAGTGTTAGCTCCTCAAACACCCGCCGATTGTTTTACCATGATCATCGAAGCATTCCGTATTGCCATTCAATATATGACGCCTGTGATTGTATTAATGGATGCTTATCTTGCGAGCGCCGCAGAATCGTGGCGTTTACCGGATGTAACTACTTTAAATTTACCTACTGTTCATTTTAATCGTTCTCCTCAGCCGTTTACCCGTGATGAGCATTTGAGTCGAAGTTGGAACATACCTGGCTCTACGGGTTTTATGCATCATTTGGGTGGTTTGGAGAAGCAAGGTGAGGCAGGAAAAGTCAGTTATGACGCTCAAAACCACCAAAAGATGGTCACGCTTCGTGCACAAAAAATTTCAGGGATTGCTAAAACATACCCAGCCTTGATCGTCGAAGGAGAAACCACTGCAGATATTTTGCTTATTGGCTGGGGGAGCACGTATGGCTGTTTGAAGTCAGCACAGAATTTATGTGAAGAAGCAGGTATAAAAGTGGCTTTATTACAATTACGGTATATCTATCCATTGCCAGAGGATCTGGGTGCTATTCTGCAAAAATTTCAGTATGTGTATATGGCAGAATTGAATTCTGGACAATTATGTCAAATGCTACGTGCTCATTATTTAAAAGATATCCAATCAATTACGCAGTGTAACGGACAGCCATTTTCTACTCAGTTTTTGCTGCAACAGATCAAGGATAAAACCTATGCCAGAGAATAAATATACAAAGGACGATTTCACTTCTAAAAATGAAGTACGTTGGTGTCCGGGTTGTGGGGATTATGCTATTCTGGCGGCATTGCAACGTACGTTACCGGAGTTAGGGTTACCACCAGAACAGCATGTTTTTGTGTCAGGCATTGGCTGTGCAGGACGTTTGCCGTATTACATGAACACATATGGGTATCATACGATTCATGGGCGAGCATTGGCGGTGGCAACAGGTATCAAAGCTTTTCGTGAAGATTTGACAGTATGGGTGATTACTGGTGATGGCGATGCGCTCAGTATTGGTGGGAATCATTTATTGCATTGTTTACGTCGTAATGTGAATGTGAAAATACTGTTGGTGAATAATCAAATCTACGGTTTGACCAAGGGACAATTTTCCCCTACCTCCCATATTGGACAAGTGACAAAGACGTCACCTACTGGGGTAACGGTCCCCCCGGTGAACCCCTTAGCATTGGCTTTGGCAGCAGGCGCCAGTTTCGTAGCCAGAGCAGTGGACAAAGATCCCAATCATTTGGGGAGTCTGCTTAAAGAAGCACATGCACATCAAGGATGTGCCTTGATTGAAATCAATCAAGATTGTCATATCTTCAATCCAGGCGTGTTTGACGATTTTTCATTAAAAGCACATCGAGCCCAACGTACCATTACTTTACAAGACGGCGAGCCCTTATTGTATGGCGAGAATAAAGAACTAGGATTGGTATGGCAAGGAGAAGACTTTGAATCTACCACGAGCGACAAAGCTCAAGCTTATCGTCATAATGTAGCAAACCATAACCATGCCTTACACTTAGCCAATTTAGACGCACAAAAATTTCCAGTCCCTTTGGGTGTATATTATCGGCAAGAGCGTCCTGTATTCAATTTAGCAGCCCCACATACCAAGACAATCGCAGATCTACCTGCTTTGTATAGAGCGAAGCATACTTGGCAGATCAAACCAGAATCTCCCACGTTTTAATCCGTAGCAGTAGGCGCCGGGTTTGATTGCGTTGCGACTTGTGGGTTGGTTGGACGGGCGCGTGGTAGTATTTCATCGTTTGGGCCTAGTACCTGAGGGATAGCTGGGAAATAGGCAGGTCTTTCACTTCGGAGATCAGCAGCGGAATACCCGCTATTACTACCTGGATAGGTAGTCTCTGCAAATCCGCTGTTGATAAATAGGAGTGTGCCGATTGTAAGAATGGTTTTTAGCATCATACTATCTTTTTAGATGAATGGGTCGGAGCATGTCCAACCCATTATAGGTTAATGATTAGTCTCGGCCGGAAAATGCGCTGAGCAAATTCAAGAGACTGATAAACAAATTATAAATTGACACGTACAATGATACGGTCGCAGCAATATAATTTGTTTCACCGCCATGAATAATTTCACTGGTTTGGAATAAAATCAAACCTGAAGAAATAAGCATGAACGCTGCAGAAATCATAAGTTGCAAAGCGGGTATTGTGAAAAAGACGCCTGCAATCATTGCCAATAAAGCGATCATCATTGCCGCAAACAAAAATCCAGCTAGATAATTAAAATTTTTGCGAGTGATAAGTGCATAAGCCGACAAAGCAAAAAATATCATGCCTGTGCCACCAAGTGCCGTCGCTATTAATTGAGGTCCATTATGGAAGTGCGAAATGCATGCATTGAGTACTGGTCCTAATGCGTACCCCATGAATCCAGTAAAGGCAAACACAGCAGCCAAGCCCCAAGGACTATTTTGTAATGCGTGAGTTAAAAACATTAAACCATAAGCAAATACAATAAAGAGCAGTGGATTTATAACCATGACGCCTGATGTAACAGACACATACGCCATAAAGGCACTAAACATAAAAGTCAGGGATAATAGAATGTAAGTATTTCGTAACACTTTGTTCGTTGCTAATACCGATTCTGCACTACGTGAAAACGCAGATACATTTTGTTTACTCATAATTTCGCTCCGTTTTATATTAAAACTTCATTATTCAGTATATCACATATTGTGTCATTTTGTTTGCTTTTCAAGAGGAACCATTTTATTATCCCTAGCAGAATTATTCCCTTATTTAGAGCGTTTAAATAACAGTGTCATCCCAGTGTACGAGGATGATTCCCTTATTTAAATAGGCTCTTATTTTACGGTTGGACTTTGGAATGCATGATCACTTAGCTTTTGCCAAAGAGGTACTATTTAAACCCTCCTCTCTAGATGAAGTCCAAATTCAGCGTTTGTTGCAATCTTTGATGACCCAACATATCGATGCTGCGGATTTGTATTTTCAAAGTGGGTGTTATGAATCGTGGTATTTAGAAGATTCTGAGGTAAAAAGCGGATCATACTCTATAGACCGAGGCGTAGGCATTCGTGCAGTTAGTGGTGAAAAGACAGGCTATGCTTACTGTGATGATATTGTTTTCCCAGCAATGGAAAGAGCCGTGATTGCAGCACGTTCCATTGCTCATGGACCCGTTTCTAAAATTCAGGCCATTCAAACCAAACCTTTGCCTATCACGCATTATTATTCAGAGCTCAATCCGATTGATAGCATGTCCAAACAAGAGAAAATAGCGCTGTTACAAAAGATAGATGCGGAAGCGCGTCGTAGTGATACACGTGTTATCCAAGTGAATGCTTCTTTGTCAGCATCGCATGAAGTAATCTTAGTTGTGGATATGTTTGGTCAAATGATTCCCGATGTGCGGCCTCTGGTCAGTGTGCACGTTTCGGTGATTGTTGAGGAAAACGGCCGACGAGAATCAGGACGTGCAGGCGGCGGGGGTAGGGTGGACTATACCTTCTTTCATCAAGACGAACGGGCATTGCATTATGCGCGAGAAGCCGTTCGTGAAGCGGTTTTAAACTTAGATGCTATTGATGCACCTGCAGGGATGATGCCTGTGGTGTTGGGTCCAGGCTGGCCAGGTGTATTGTTGCATGAAGCGGTTGGACACGGATTAGAGGGAGACTTTAATCGCAAAGGCTTGTCAGCTTTTTCTGGAAGAATAGGTGAAAAAGTAGCATCGGCTGGTGTCACGGTTGTGGATAATGGCACATTGCCCAATCGGCGCGGGTCCTTGACTGTGGATGATGAAGGGACGCCTACGCAAAATACAGTGTTGATCGAAGATGGCGTACTAGTGGGCTATATGCAAGATCGTTTGAATGCAAAATTGATGAATATGAGCTCGACTGGAAATTGTCGACGTGAGTCTTACGCGCATGTTCCTATGCCACGAATGACGAATACTTATATGTTGGCAGGACAAGACGATCCCGAAGATATTATTCGTTCGGTTCAATCAGGTTTGTACGCTGTGAATTTTGGTGGTGGGCAAGTAGATATTACATCAGGACAATTTGTTTTCACTGCGAGTGAAGCATATATGATTGAAAATGGTAAAGTAACACAACCTGTGCGTGGTGCAACCTTAATTGGTAATGGACCAGAGGTCATGAATAAAATCACCATGATTGGACATGATTTGGCTTTAGATCTTGGTATAGGAGTTTGTGGTAAAGATGGTCAGTCTATTCCAGTCGGCGTGGGACAACCAACGTTAAAAATTTCGTCATTGACCGTAGGCGGGACTCGGTAATGGAAATTACTACTTGTATGAGAAGATAAAGTGTAATAACGTAACTAGAGATAAATCGAGAACGTTTAAACGGCGTTATTCTTGCGTATTTTTAGATTGATCCACGTATACGCCAGAATGATACACAGTTTAAGAATTTTAAGTCTTTCATTTAAGGTGTAATAGGATATGGATAGTTTGGTCAAAGGATTGGTTGCTGGTTGTTTCTTGTCATTGGGTTCAGTATCTTTTGCTTGCTCTTTAGCTTCTCCCACGACATCACCAGAGTTTTGTGAGTCGTTTCGATCTGCAACAGAATGTCACTGTGTTCTTTCTGGATTGCCTAAAGGGCGATGCACAAACATGAATTTGGTTTATAAAACCATGATTGATACATTAGGACCCTTGCAACGAGCTTGTGCCTACCAACGTTATGCCGGGACGCAAGAATGTATAGATGATTGGAATTGTTATCGTTACGGCGGTTTGACGTCAGATGGTCAGTTGTGTAGCGGTACTGGGCACGCTTGCGCTTGATTTACGTTTTCTCACGTTTTGACAACACCGAGCCGCGATCCTGAGGGAGCGGCAAATTGGCCATGAGATATCCTCTCCCTTAGGGTTACACTCGGATACTTATGCGGACAAAATGAAAGAAATATAATTTTTAATGGGTTTTACAGATGCAAAAACTGCTTTGTGTGATTCTTTTTTCTTCGATTTCCGCAGCCTATGCTGTAGATAAATCTGAGCAATTATTCTCACACCCCTTTTATTTTGGTGGAGTGGGGGGTTGGGGGTCGACTACTTGGCAAGGGTTGGTTCCTAAAGCAGAAAATCAAAATTGGGCCATCAGTCTTTCTACGCCAGTTGCAGTTGAAGAGGGCGGAGGAGTGTGGGGACTTACCTTGGGCTATGAACTGACGCCAAGTTTTGCTTTCGAGGCAAATTATATGGCATTTCCAGACGCAAAAATTACTTTCGATGAATATAGTTTATATTCTTTTCAGGAAAATAGTTTAATTTTAAATACCAAAACTCAAACAGCATCCTTGAGTGCTAAATTAATGCTTATTGTGCCTAAGACTAGTGTGCGTCTTTTTTCGAGCGCAGGCGTTGCGGGGGTATTTCGTCAAGACCAAATTAACAATAGTTATCGGGTTTCTCCAACATTTGGCTTTGGCATTAATGTTCTGTTAACTGAGCGGATTTTGGCAGAGATTGGTACAAACTATACGGCCGGGTATGGTGAATCTGAAATTAATCCTGTTTTAGACTTTGTACCTTTCTTGTATTCTGTTTTTGCAAAAGTGGCATTTCGCTTTGGTTAGATTATCGCAATAAACAGACTCTAACAATCGGTGGGTAAGCATTTCTCTAGCCATTTGGGTAAATACCAATTCCAACGTTTTAATAATGCCATGGTGGCAGGAACCAGGATGGTTCTGATTGCAAAGGCGTCTACAAAAATAGCCACGGCAATACCCAAACCGAACTCTTTCACCATTAAGACATCTGCAACCATAAATGAGCCGCATAGCACGATAACAATTAATGCAGCGCTGGTAATAATTCGACTGCTTTTTACAATACCAAAAACAATGCTCTTTTTGTTATCTCGATGTTGTAGATATGACTCATGAATGCGTGTGAGTAAAAATACTTCATAGTCCATGGAAAAACCAAACAGGGCGCAGAAAAGAATAATAATTAAATTGATGTCCAAGATCCCTTGTGGATTGAAATGTAAAATTGTATGAAAATGTCCTTCTTGAAAAATATAGATTAGTACGCCATAACTAGTGCATAAGCTTAAGATATTCATAAAGATGGCTTTCAAGGGGAGAAAAATGGAACGTAGTAAGAACAGTAATATTAAGTACGTAATGCACAAAACCCATAATAAGGCGTAAGGCATTATTTTTGCAATAACAGATAAGACTTCGGCATTGATAACAGGAGAGCCAGTGAGCCTGCTCGTTAATCCATGGCCTGGTTTAAGAGTACGTAGAGTTTCGATAAGAGCTTTGGTCTTGGGAGAGTCGGGAGAATAGCGACTGATAATAGTCACTACCGTAAATTTTTTGCGCGTGGATTGTTCAAGTAATTGTTCTAAATCGTGGTTTTTAATTTTTGCTTGATATAAGGCTTTGTATTGCTGTTTCGTTATGGAATCATTGATCGAAACAATACTATTCACTTCAGCGACGTTAGGATTGTTTTTTATTTTTTCAACTAAATTATACAGACTTGATAAGTACTGTGGTGAAAGTATGTTTCCATTTTTTGCAGATACGACTAACAAAATGGGATTTAATTCTTGCTCATTAAAGTTCTTTTCATAGGTATTAAAAAAAACTTGATTAGCAGATTGCTCGGGTAATATATGTAAATCTGAAACACCTATTTGAATTTTTAGGACTGCATAAGCTAGGCATAATAAAAACAATAAGGTAAAACAAAAATACTTTAACGCATTATTCACGACAGTATGAGCGATTCGATACCATATTCCTTTGCTTTCTGAGGCGGTATAATGTTGGATAGTGATTTTACGTACTGGGAATGCATTGATACGATTTCCTAAAATAGCTAAGAGAGCTGGGAGCAACGTGATTCCCGAGCTGACTGCGACAAAAACAGCAACCAGTCCTCCAATTCCAATAGAGTAAAGAATATTAATCGGAAAAAAGAGTAACGCACTTAAACTTGTGAATACTGCAAGTCCACTGTAAAAAACGGCTTTTCCAGCGGTAGCCAAAGTAGACTGAATGCATGTTTCAATGCTTTTTTGGTTTTCCAATTCATCACGAAAACGATTAATAATAAACAAAGCGTAGTCTAAACTAAGGCAAAGAGTTAGCAAGGACGCAATGTTTAAAGTGAAAATGGATAAAGGGGTCAGTTGCCCAACGATAAATAAGATGGTAAGCATGATCAGGGCACAACAAGCTCCAATTCCTATTGGTACTATCGTTGCGGTAACTGAGCCAAAAATAAACAATAATGTAATGATGGATACTGGGATGGCAAATAAATCTCCATGAAATAAATCTTTTTGAGTTTGTTGGTTAATTTTTTCAACAAATATCGGTTCTCCACCTAATTGCATCGTCAGTGATTTGGGTTGTTTGATTGCGTCAACGAATTTATGGAGTTCTTCGGAGCTTAATGTGTCACTGGTTTTAAGCAAAACCACAACGTAGGCAGTATGTTTGTCAGCAGATATTTGCTGGTCCTGTGGATAAATGATCTCATGTTTGAGGGTTAAGTTTTTTAATCCGGCAAGAGAGTGTTTGATCTGTCGCAGGTATTCAGGATCGGTGGCAATCAAATGTTTGC
>CAISKC010000035.1 GCA_903885895.1 uncultured Legionella sp. | reverse complement strand
GCAATCACCCAACTGAGGATGGTCAAATTGAAGTTTATGCTGGGCGATATGGGCCTTATGTGCAACATGGCAAGATTCGTGCGACCTTACCGAAAAGTGTAGAACCTGAATCACTAACATTGGATGAAGCTTTGGAACTACTTAGCGCAAAAGCCGCCAAAGAAAGCCCAACCAAAAAAGGTCCTACTAAAAAAACTGCAGCAAAAAATACTATCACTGCCAAGAAAGCCAGTGTGGCAAAAACTAAGGCTAAAAAACCTGTCACCAAGAAAGTAGTGACTAAAAAGCCAGCCCTAAGACTAAGGTAAATAAAAAGCCAGTTGAGATCTAACAACCCAAATTAAAAGTCCAACATTTGGGGGTCAGATCATTAAGCCGCTTTTTTAATGATAACTACCAATGCTCCAAAGTAAAGTACACAGTCAAACTTTAACTGATAACGTTGCCACCCAAGGAATTAGCATCATTACGTTCTATCCATTTTCGAATTCGGTTGGCATCTGCAATTCGCGTCATTTTGCCTACAGAGTCCAACAACACGATAATTACTGGTTGATTTGAAATTTCTGCCTGCATTACTAAGCAGCGTCCAGCCTCATTAATAAAGCCAGTTTTTGATAAGCCTATAACCCAATTACCATTTCTCACCAAGGCATTGGTATTTACGAAGTTAAGCGGATTGCGATGACCATTTAAATTATACGATTGAGAAGCAGTGGTAGTCACTTGGCGAATTTCAGGATAATGATAAGCAGCGTTTACCATGCGCGCCAAGTCTTCTGCAGTTGATACATTATTACTATCCAAACCTGTAGCATCAAAGAAATGGGTTGATTTCATACCCAATTGCTCTGCTTTTTGGTTCATTCCATGCACGAATGCATTAATACCACCGGGATAATTATGCGCCAATGCGGATGCCGCACGATTTTCCGAAGACATCAAGGCTAATTGGAGCAAATCAGCACGTGTTAAAGAAGTGCCTACATTTAGTCGGGAATGAGTACCTTTAAGATAGTCTACATCCTGATCAGCAATCGACAACACGTCATCCATAGGTAACTGTGCATCTAACATAACCATGGCCGTCATTAACTTGGTAACGGAAGCAATTGGTGTAGATTGGTTAGTATTTTTCGCATACAAAGTCGCACCGGTAGTCTGGTTAATTACCAAGACTTTCGAAGAAGCGAGTTGCAGGTTGCCTTTTCCATCATAAGCCGAAGCATCTGCTGATCTTTGAGCATGCAAGCGATGATGCACTTGCATATGGGTTGGATTATCTTGAATAATTGCATGTTTCTTGGTGGAAGATGCGTGTTTATGTAACTTTTTACCCGCAGCTTGCGCTGCCATGGGAGAAGTGCTCAATATTAACGCAATATAAAGTAATAAAATTTTAGCCATATAAAATCCAAATAGTTTGTTCCAGCTCATGCAGTTACAGGTGAATACTATCTAAAAACTTTAGGTTTGTCATTAAGATAATATCGATTATTATTTTT
>CAISKC010000034.1 GCA_903885895.1 uncultured Legionella sp. | reverse complement strand
TTTATTGTTGTTTCGCAACTCAATAGTACCGAATTTTAACGATGACGCTAATACTTCTTGCTCATCTTGAATTTACAGCAGTATACGGACTTAACCTTTCATTGTGATCTCCAAATTATGGTTGCAATTTTATTCTAGCCATATATTGGAATCATAACAAGGGGATAAGATGGGAGGAAGGGCGAGTGCAAATTATCTGGTGGACACGTTGTTATTGTTTCTTTGTCCACCCTACAATTCTATATAGTATGTAGGGCGGACAAAGCCGACTGTGTCAACCAGAAATTTAAGGATGTACTATGCTGGCGTCATTTTCAAAGGTGTTGGCTCCGTTGGTCTTGGTGCGCTCGCATAAGCTTGTACCATATTGCGGGTTGCGCGCCAAAGATCTGGTAATGCATTGACGAATACGCGTAGAAAATCTTTTGCAGAACCGCGATTCAAACCATAGACACAACGTATAAATTCAGCACCACGTTGTTTCAGAGCCGTATCTTCCAATTCGTGATGAATCACTTTACCAGCAATCGAAGCAGAGTTGACAAATAATCGTCCTACTAATGGAAATTTAAACCTGCTGTCGTATCCGTCTAAAGCGGACGTATAAGTCGTTTCGATATCATCAGCAATCAAATGTGCCACTTGTTTTTTGCTTAAAACTGGATACAAACAGTCCATCATGCTCTTGATTTGTGGATTATGCGACAAGGCGTCTGGTGTATTGCGACGCTCTTTTGAGCCTAATGCCCAATTACAAGTGCCTACTAAAAGAGTGAGTGAATCTTGGTATTCATTATAGACATCACCACGTTGCGCTAAGAAATATCCGGCAGCTAACCAAGCTGGTATGACGAGCCAACCAATGAAAGGAATCAATGGGATATTGGCAGCGAGGATTGCGATGAGAACAGCGCCCATGATTTTTTGGTCGAGTGCAACCAATGCTGCAAATTTTTCTTTGTATAGCTTGACATGATCAGAGACAGCAACAGAATGTTCAGCCAATTCAAATCTAGTGAGAATTGTAATAGGTAGATCATGGTCGGATCTAATATTATCTCTGGCAATTGCATTTTTTTTGATTTCAAAATAGTGGTGTCTTGCCCGTTGCTTATAAAAAGCCGGTGTTTGTGGTTCTGTTGGTGATGGCATCTCAGAAAGATCAGTTGCCTCCTCAACGTAATTTAATTTGAAGTCTGATATGTACGTTTCATTTTGTGCGGCAGCTGGATCAAATATTTCTTTGATAAATTGCATAATATTTCCCTGATTTTGATTAAGACGGCATATTATAGAGCTTTTTTTAATCAAAGACAACTTTCGTTTAACGGGTTGGTCGAGTGAAAACACGTGCTAACAAGATGCCCGATTCATAGAGTCCCCATAGTGGGATGGCGAGTAAAATTTGCGCTATCACGTCTGGAGGGGTTAATAGCATTCCCAATGTGAAAGCGATAACGATGATATACGGACGCAAGGCTTGGCATTGAGCAATGCTGAGTATTTGCATGTGTAAGAGTAGAAAGCAGACCAAAGGGATTTGAAAACTTATTCCAAATAAGATCATCATTTCGGTAATAAAATGGGTCACTGAGTTGATGTCGGGTAACAATAATACTTCTTTAGGAAGTGATTGAATGATGCACTGAAACATAAAAGGCAGAATGAAAAAGTAACAAAATAAGCAACCCAAGCAAAATAATCCCATGCTACTACTTAGTAACCAGCGCCATTTGCGACGTTCTGAGCGATATAAGGCCGGTGAAGCAAAACGCCAAAGTTGCCAGAGTCCATATGGAGTTGTGCAAAATAATGCTAAATTACCTGCCATAGTGATAGGCGTCACGATAGGTGTGGTGATGTGTGTGGCAATCAAATGATGCGGCGCTGGCAGCAGATGCTGTAAGGGCAACATGTACCAATGAAAAATATGAGCAGAACATAGAAAAAACAAACCGAACAAGCAAGCAAATAGGAGTAATATCGTTAACAAACGTTTGCGTAATTCAGTGAGAAGCGTGATGACAGAAGTCATGAGAGATAAAACACCTTCTTATTTTTAACTGGACTTTGGTCTTTTTTGAAAACAAGGCAAATATGTCGTCTTTGCGAACGCAGTGAAGCAATCCAGACCTGTTTTCAATTGAAACTCCGAGCTGGATTGTTTCGCTAACGCTCGCAAAGACGACATATTAGCCAGTTTTCTAAAAAAGGCTAAAATCGAGTTTTAAGTATGACTTAGAATCTGCCAAGGATAGCATAATTAGCACTATTCTCAATATTTTGGTGACCTATTATAA
>CAISKC010000033.1 GCA_903885895.1 uncultured Legionella sp. | reverse complement strand
TTACCAAAAATTGGCGTACAATGCGATCTTTATTGACTGACAATCCAGTCCATCCAAACCTCCGTTTTTTTGAACCCGCATGATGAACCTAAAACGTATTTATCTCCTACCTGAAGCTGAAATTGCTGATCTCTATGCTAGGCCAATTTTCAATCAAAATGAACAACAGCTCTACTTTAACCTAAATCAGGGCGAACTGGATCTCTTGAATCAATTTGGTACCAAAAAAACAAAAGTGCATTTCATATTGCAGCTTGCCTACTTCAAAGCCAAGAACCAATTTTTCACTTTTACATTTGATGATGTGCGAGCTGATGTTGAATTTGTGCTTGCCAAATTTTTTAAAAAAACAGACGCGGTTTTCCAGGGTAGCATTACTCGTAAACGCATAAACCAGCAAAAACAACGGAATATTAGGTGATCACACTAGGCGATAATCGGTGATCACGTTCGCAGGAATACCCAACCGCCTTAATCCTTTGACTGCGAGCACGAAGAGGTGCGCTATCACCTGACAGAAAAGCATTTTTGGAAGCCTCAAGCATTGGCTGAAATTGCTCAGGATGGCTCTTCATATATTCACGTTTCTTTTCGCTTGTTTGAGCAATTGAAGAACGTTTAGTTGTCCCTCCTCCACCGGCTACAAGATTAAGACACTTTTCATCAGACAAAAGCTCTGAGTCTACTAGTGCTGATTCAAGTAGTTCGGTTTCCCCTGCGGTTTCACATGATGCGATATAAAAACGCACGAATTTATCTGAACTCTTATTGAATTTATTTAAAAATTTTAATCCTGACCCTTGATATCGTTTTAATTCAGACCATTTGGGGCGATTAGCTTTACCGATATAATATTCGCCGTTTCCCATATTTATTTGAATATAAACAACCCTGTAATAACCATCAGATTTGTTTCGTTTTCGAACTAATTCACTTGAGGTTAACACATCAAACCAGCGATTTTTAATTTCAATTCGTTCTTTATTAAATCCTAATTTCGCTAAATTACGATCAGAATCCGTTGAATTGAATAAATTTTTACCCATAGGTAATTCAAAGGGATTAAATTCTTTCCATATTTTGATGTTGTCATTAATTTCAATAATCATTTTTTGATATTAATTCCCCCTTGCCGTTAACTGTCAAATCAGACTGTTAACCCTGCTTGTCTTTTTCTTCAATTTCTCGGTTTAATAATAACGTTGCCTCTTTATATTCACGCTTAACCTCTTCTCGAAGTTGTTCTATCGTTGGTAAATGTAGTTGGTACTTTCTTGAAAATATTTGTTTGTTGTTTTCAGGGAGCGTGTACTTCACTACCGCATCATTTTTTTCAGCACATAATAACAACCCTATTGTTGGATTATCGTTTTCTTGTTTTACTTCTCGATCATAGTAATTAACATACATTTGCATCTGCCCTACATCACCATGAGTCAGATGATCTATTTTTAGATCAATAATTGCATAACATTTCAAGATGGTATGGTAAAAAATCAAATCTGGATAAAAATGGTCACCTTCAATCGTGATACGCTTTTGCCTACCAATAAAGGCAAAACCCGTCCCCATCTCAAGCAAAAACTCTTGCAAATGGTTGATTATTGCAGTTTCCAGATCATTTTCTGTATAGACATGATGTTCTTTATATCCTAAAAACTCTAGTACTACGGGATCTTTTAAGGAATCCTCAGCACTCGTAACAATGTGACCTTTATTGGCTAGTTTTATTACCGCCTCTTCATTTTTGCTTGCAGTTAACCTATCAAATAAAAATGAACTCATTTGTCTTTGTAATTGGGGTACAGACCAATGACTTTTTGATGCCTCTATTTCATAAAATCCGCGTACATTAGGTCTTGTTTCCCGCATTAATAATCGATAATGAGACCAGCTAAGATTGGGATTAAATGGCATGGAATCGAATTCGTCACAAGCCTTGTGACCAATTCGATTTGGGTAAGTTAGATAAAATTGGCGCATATATTTAAGATTAGTAACACCAAAACCCCTCCCAAACTCTGCGCCTAAGCGAGTGGATAGTTTTTCGAGTAAAGCTTTGCCATAATTAGCGCGATTTTCCCCATGCTGCTCTTGTTCAACAATATTTCGACCGATATTCCAATAGGCAGTTACTTGCTCATGATTAATCGATTTCAGAACATTTACACGTGCTTGATGTATATGAGTAACAATTGATTTATAAATTTTCTCCAGATCTTTATCTGCCAATATATCGTTCAATTTGAGTATCCATTAAATATTAATCGTTGCATATATAGCCTAGGAATTGCCGCATTAGCTTAAAAAACATAGTATATCATTATCTGTAATGATCCGGTTGTCTATGGTAATAGTTGCGCCGGTGGTGCGACTATTTTCTTATTTCAATTGAGTTGAGCCACTAACCATTAGCTTTTCTTCATCATACTCACTATAAAGAAGAGTGTTTAATAAAGATAATTGCTCAATTAAAATCTCCCCGTCCGGGTTATCTTCAGCAAAAAAACAGAAATTACCGTCATTGACATATCTTTTAATAAACCCAGTTAAAAGCTTCATAAAACTATCAAATAATTTGACCATATGCTCTGCTGGGTATTCTTGCCTATCGTGATCACTCATTCTTGTTCTACCGTGATCAGTGATTCTCGTTTGATCGTGATCACCTATTATCGCCTGATCGTGATCACTTTTCCCTAAAAAACAGGAATAGGTGATCACGGTGCCACCA
>CAISKC010000032.1 GCA_903885895.1 uncultured Legionella sp. | reverse complement strand
CCAAGACTGCTTGAGGACGGTTGCCCTTCAAAAGAGTTTGCATATTATTTTTATAGGTATAAGGATAGCCATCAATTTGATGACCGCATACGCGCCACAAATCATCGGCAGCAACTTCATAAAACACCCAATTACTGTATTTATCTTGATTCGATACTTTTTCATAAAGCGGCTTAAAGACTCTGCAATGCGAACACCAAGTCGCATGAACCAGTAATACAGTTTTAGGCTTGGCTAATTCAGCACAATCCGCTTCCGTAAACGGAATTAATTTTGCCAAAGAGAGCATGGGAAAAGATAACAAAGCTCCCAACACAACCAATCCCAATGTTTTTGCATTCAACAACCGCATATTGCACTCCATTTTTGTTAAGGAGCGGATTGTATCACAAAATAAAAAACAGAAAATATTGAGCTATACTTAAACATAAAAGGATTTTGGTAGCCCTAGTTTACGTCATCCAGATCTCATCGAATCACTCAGGATGACGTACCCCCTGCGGAGTTACAAATTTTTTAAGGATTTTATATGCTCGATGATACAGAAACATCATCTACAGAAGTGACATTATTAGGATTTCATTCTGCTGGTTGGACTGAATATATGCAACATTGTGCGGAAGAGCTACATCGTAAAATCTATAGTACAACGTATCCTATTTTTGATGCACACACTTCCCTATACAGTCGCGCTCATGATGAAACTGTTCTAGAAGCAAAATCGGTTTATAAAAGTAAAAGCCCAAAAAGCGTCGTATCTGCAATGAAAAATTTGCACTCGAAACTACTAAAAATTGAAGAACCACGGACCAGAGCGGCTATTCTTGACTATCTTCTCTCTTCAGTTTTGGGACTTTCAGAAGAAGAAAAAATAACCATTATTACACAAATAGAAAATACAGCTAATCCAAATCAAACCATGCTTCAGTATTTAATTGAAGAAACGAAAATCTGGGATCCCTCTGATGAAGAAACTGATTTAACAGGATATGCGTTTGCAAGAGCATTAGCCATGAATCACGCTCTTCGCCATCTTTTTTTCGGCGAAGACGAAAAATTATCAAAAGAAGTTATCGAATGGTCAGGTTATGTTAATCTCGACTCAAAACCCATTGAACTCCAAAGCGCTCTTGCTGCCTCGAAACGCATGGTTGTTGACACATTGCAAGAAAATCTATACCGTTTACAGCGCGGCGAACCACTTCTATCGATTCACGTGGTTACTTCTGCCGAAGACTCTGATAAAAATCCATTGTTCACGCCAGATTGGAATTTGGCGATAAATAAAATTGGATTTGTCTTAACCAATGCTGAAATCAGAATGATTTATAAATTAATGCATGAGATTCCTGATCCGTTAATTCATCAAGTGATGATGCAAACGGTCGTATTTATCAAAAACTGCGATGGCGATTTTAAGACAACCGCAGCTCCTTGGGAAAATAATGAGGCAAACTGGGCAACAAGAACAAGATCGAAAGAAAAACCACCGCACCGTGAACGCGAGCATCATGTCATACAGCCTTGGGTTAGAGAATTAATTTCTCTATCACAAGAAACCTCACAGCTACTGTCCAACAGACACTCCGATAGCTCGCAAGCGAGAGATACCTTGCCTGAAGAGGGAGCCATGTCTAGACACGATGCAACTGACGCAGACGAATCGTTAAAAGCTCCTAGAGCAGGCTCGGTTGAAACAACGCCACCTACTGAGCAGATTAAAGCAAAGCTAATTAAATTTAAAAGTGAAGGAAAGCCTGCATCAAGTTCCTTCAATCCAAGCACTCAGGGACATTAAGCAATGAGTTTGCTCCGAGCCTAGCATCACAAAAACCAATAAAAGATCACTGCGATCTTTTATTGATCAAAAAATGCTTGTTTGTTATACTATTGTCACAATAAAAGTTTTAATAGATGAGTACATGCCATACAAGCCCAAGATAACACCCGGGCAAGGATTGCTATTGTTGATACAACATTATCAGGATGATCCCAATAAAGTTAATCAGTTGAAAAAGCTATATCTCAGGGGGGCCTGCGATGGCGACAGCTGTATTGATTTGTGTACGTTTCTTCTAGAAGAACCCTTGTTAGATGACTATGAATTAGTCATCGATGAACACAGCATTAATGCAGATCCCAGCCGCCGCTATTTTGAAACCCATTTGGCCTACGAAACATTGCAACATCAACTCCCCAATATGGCGTTACGTACCTTACGGTATTTCTACAGCAAAAGTGCTGCATTGGTAGATCAAAACATTTCTGAGCACAAGCGTAAAACTATTAACGAAGTATTCAAAGGCGAGTGCTGTTAATCAGCACCCCAAAGGGACCTTTCCGACCGCACCCTAATGGACCCACCAAAACCGCACCTTAATGGACCCAGGGTAACCGCACCCTAATGGACCCACTTGGCATATCAAACTT